>JAGLIU010000250.1 GCA_023142805.1 Candidatus Omnitrophota bacterium
CTCAAACTGATCATCTTTGTCCCCTTCGGATCCTATAGTATGTCCGCCCACTGCTGTAGTCGATCCCGCTGAAATACGTGTGATCCCCAGAGGCAAAAGATTGTCCCTGAACTTCGCGTCTTCCCTTGTCGATAAAGCAATACCTATCCGGGGAAGAAATATACGTAAAGCCATAACGATCTGAACAAGTTCTTTATCCTTTACTTCCCACACATCTTTAAACTTACCCATATGAGGACGCATCCTGGGCACCGACACTCCTATCTCCGCGTCGGCAAACTTGTCCTGCAGATACCGCGCGTGAAGCCCCGCAAAAAAGACTTCTTTCGGCCAGGCATTAAGACCTAAAAGCGTACCTATATTCGCCGTACGTATACCTTCTTTTAAAGCCCTTTCGGGAGCACCCAACCTGAATTCATAATCTTTTTTTGGTCCGGCAAGATGCACTTTATCGTAAATACCTCTGTCATAAACTTCCTGATATATGGTAATGCCATCCACTCCGAAATCTATTAATTCTTTGTATTCACATTCCGTAAGCGCGTACGTTTCAATAGATATCGAACTAAAATAATTCTTAAGCACTCCTACACAATCTTTTATATACGACACAGGACTTTTTTTCTGAGATTCTCCCGTTAATATAAGAACGTGTTTAAGCCCCGTTGAAGAAATAAACTCAGCTTCTTTCTTTACCTCATCCAAGGTGAGTTTCTTTCTCGACACGCTGTTTTCAACATTAAACCCGCAATAACTACAGCTATTAACACAATAATTGGATAGATATAAAGGAGTATACAGTTGTATGGTTCTACCAAAATATTGCAGAGTTATTCTATTGGCTTTCCGCGCCATGATCTCAAGATGTTCTGTCGCTTGAGGTGAGAGCAGTGTAAGAAAGTCCCAAACGTCAGGCTGATCTTTCACCAGCACTCTCAGAACATCATCAGTTGTAATCTTTTCAAAAAATCCCTTAACATCAAACCCGGCATATTCATTATATATTTTTTTGAAACTCATAATTTTTATTTTTCTTCTCTTAAAAAGCCGGTTAAAGGAGATGAAGCTTCCGCGACATTGATCATCGGCCTCATCCCGGCAAGAAAAGCCCTCCTACCGGAAACAACCGCTTCTGAAAAAGCAATTGCCATATTTACCGGATCATTAGATGTCGCTATAGCGGTATTTACTAATACCGCGGCACACCCAAGCTCCATACATTTTACGGCATCAGATGGCACTCCCAGTCCCGCGTCAACTATAACCGGCACATCCAATTCATTAACCATTATT
Organism: Candidatus Omnitrophota bacterium; assembly: GCA_023142805.1. Classification (GTDB taxonomy): domain Bacteria; phylum Omnitrophota; class Gorgyraeia; order Tantalellales; family Tantalellaceae; genus JAGLIU01. Next base: position 1,294 of record JAGLIU010000250.1, read on the forward strand.
TTTACGATCTCCTCTGTCTTGAGGCCCCTGTTACTACCAATGGGAGCACCCAACGGCATAACAGCGGCTGCCCCGGCACTTACCATTCTTTTTGCCATAGCCAGATCCGGACACATATAAGGAAGTACTGTAAATCCTTTAGAGGAAAGCGCGTCAACCGCTTTTAATGTCTCCAAATTATCGGGAAGCAAGTATTTATTATCGTTTATAATTTCTATCTTTATCCATTTTTCGCACCCTGCCGCTTCCGCCAGGTTTGCTATTCTTACTGCCTCATCAGCCGTCCTCGCTCCGGAAGTATTGGTCATAAGAATACACCTTCCGGGAATATTGTCTAAAACATTTTCGTCCTCAGAAGCTATATCCACTCTACGCAGAGCGACAGTAACAATATGAGGACCGGAAGACTCTATTACATCCCTTATCATTCTCTTATCCTGAAATTTTCCGGTTCCCAGAAAAAATCTACTATTTATCTCTCTATCTCCTATCTTTAACATATCATCCACGATCATCCTCCTCCTACAAAATTAACGATCTCTATGCTATCACCCTCAGTCAAAGAAACTTCTCCCCATCTATCTCTGGGAATTATATTAAGATTATGCTCAATAACTATATGTTTCAAATTCAATTTCATGTCTTTTGCCAACTCAATCAAATTATCCGCTTTACCCGTCGATCGTTCTTTCCCGTTTATCCTTATTTTCATTTTATCCCTTATTTGTCGGAGTAAGCATCGGGGTTCGCCCCCACAATTTTGATTTTCAGACTTCTTGCCGTCAAGGATACATTCTTCGCCCGCGTTATTGCCCGTATAACAGCTATATTCTCCGCGCCCTTTGACAAAACTTCATCGACATTCGACAAGTTTATACCGCCGATAAATATCACAGGTTTTTGAGCTATTTTCAAAACTTTACTTATATCTTTCATGCCTATATGATAATCCTTTGTTTGGGTCTCAAATATCGGACCGAACGCTATGTAATCACATCCTATTTTATTCGCGTGTTCAAACTGACTGACCGAATGCGTGGACACACCGATGATCTTATCCTCGCCCAATATTTCTCTCGCTTCCGCTATATAGTATTTTCGCATATCTTCCTGACCGAGATGTACACCGTCGGCATTAACTTCTTTCGCGAAAAAAGGATTATCATTAACTATAAACTTTACATCATTTTCATGACATAATTCCCGAAGTTCGTTACCCAACTCTATCAATTCCTGATGAGACATGTTCTTTTCCCTCATCTGAACAATATCCACCCCGCCGGCAATAGCTTCGTTCGCTATCTCCCTAACAGGTTTATCACTGTATTCCTGGCTCAACACTAAGTATAAATTAAAACTTTTTATCATAATTTTCCACCCGTCTCCGCCCATATTTTACGTCTGAATACATCCACGTACGGCGAATTATTCGCGTCGCGGACAAATAAAAAACCCTTTGCCAAAGCAAAGGGTTTCCGTTCGAAACTCCCTTCGCTGGCATTATCCAGATCAGGTAAAACGAATAATCTGATTCTCTCAGAACTCTCAGAAGGAATGCACCTCCTCTCCGGCCTATATTGTATATATTATCCCTCGAACACATAGAAGTCAATCTAAAATAAATGATCTCAAATTTTATCACATACTTGGCAGGTCTGAATGCCCCATAAGAAATGTATCTATCGCGTGAGCGGCTTTTCGGCCTTCCGAGATCGCCCAAACGATCAGGGATTGCCCCTTTCTCATATCCCCCGCTGAAAAAACTTTGTCTGTCGATGTCCGATAATCTTTACCTGTTTTCACATTACCGCGTTCGTCAAGTTCGATCTTCAGATCTTCTAAAAGACCCTTATGCCTGGGGTGAACAAAGCCTACGGCAAGAAGAACAATATCCGCTTCTATTTCAAATTCGCTGCCCGGGATCTCTTTCATTACAGGACACGCGTTTTCAGGGGTCTTTTTGAATTCCACGCGTACACATTCAAGTTTCTTAACTTTATTACCCTCCCCGACAAACCTTTTGGTAAGAACCGCCCAATCCCTTTCGGAACCCTCTTCATGACTGGGGGATGTCTTGAGAAGCGATGGATATACCGGCCAAGGATAATCTTTAGTTCGACACTCCTCGGGTTTAGACATGACTTCTATCTGAACAACACATGACGCGCCCTGACGATTAGCGGTACCTATACAATCAGAACCTGTATCTCCTCCGCCTATAACTACAACTTTTTTATCCTTTGCGTCTATTGTCTTTTCCTTATCTATTTTTTCTCCCGAGATCCTGCGGTTGGATTGCGTTAGATAATCCATCGCGAAGTATATGCCGTTAAACGCCCGTCCCTCGAGCTTAAGATCACGCGGAGTTTCCGAACCACCGGCAAGACATACCGCGTCATATTCTTTTAAAAGTTTTTTCGCGTCCAGGTCTACACCGACATCTATCCCGGTTTTAAATTTGACGCCTTCTTTTTTCATTATTTTAAGACGTCGGTCGATAATACTCTTTTCTAATTTAAAATCAGGGATACCATACCTTAAGAGACCACCGGGTTTCTCATTCTTTTCATAAATATACACTTCATGCCCGGCACGGTTAAGCTGTACTCCACAGGCTAAACCTGCCGGTCCGGAACCTATAACAGCTACTTTTTTACCGGTTCTTGTTTTTGGCGCCCGCACCTTTATATATTTCTCTTCAAAAGCTTTCTCTATTATCGAAAGTTCGTTCTCTCGTATGGTCACCGCGTCATCATTTATACCTAACACACATGAATACTCACATAGGGCGGGACATAATCTTCCTGTCATTTCCGGGAAATTATTTGCCGCGTCCAAAAGCTCAAAAGCTTTTTTCCAATCTTTATTAAAAATAAAATCATTCCATTCAGGTATATAATTGCCTACGGGGCAGGCCCAATGACAAAAAGGCACTCCACAATCCATGCACCTGGATGCTTGACGTTCGGACATTTCATCTGAACACATAACATCGATCTGTCTATAATCCTTAACCCTCTCACAAACAGGTCTGTAAGTACCATCTTCTCTTTTAACCCGCATAAAACCTTTAGGATCACCCATCCGATACCTCCAACAGATCCAAATCAGCGTCTATTTCTTTGCTTTGAAGAATACGCTTATATTCTCTCGGCATAACTTTTACGAATCTTTTCGTTTCTCTATCAAAATCTTTCAACAGTTTCTCCGCTTTACAACTAGAGGTATATTTGAAATGTTTGTTTATAAGATCATAAACGGTAATCCTATCATCTTCCTCAAGTTTTTCAAGTTCTACCATCTTCATATTACATCTGTCTTTAAATGTTCCGTCTTCATCATAAACATACGCTATGCCTCCTGACATCCCCGCCGCGAAATTCCTGCCCGTTATACCAAGAATAACAACTCTTCCTCCTGTCATATATTCACATCCATGATCACCTACTCCTTCTACAACAGCTTCAAGTCCGGAGTTGCGTATACAAAATCTTTCACCTGCTACACCACGGATATAAGCTTCTCCTGATATGGCGCCATAAAAACTGGTGTTGCCTATTATAATATTTTCCTCGGGTACATAATCAGATCCCTTTGGAGGATAAACAATTATTTTTCCGCCTGACAGTCCTTTTCCTATATAATCATTGGCCATGCCTGCAAGTTCAAAGGTGATACCTTTAGCAAGCCATGCTCCAAAACTCTGTCCGGCAGATCCATTAAATTTAAAATTAATAGTATTATCCGGCAATCCGCCTTCGCGATATCTTTTTACAACTTCTCCGCTAAGCATGCCGCCGGTGGTGCGGTTATTATTTTTTATTTCCAGCACCTCATTAATAGTAGAACCTTTTTCAAGAGCAGGTTTTGCAAGTTCAATTAGTTTTTTGTCCAGGATATTTTTAATATTATGTTCCTGATCTATCTGACAGTGAGTTCCAATATTTTCAGGAACATCCGGCTTATAAAGTATACGCGAGAGATCTAATCTTTTTACTTTCCGAGGTAAGATCTCTTTATTTACTTCCAAAAGATCTGTTCTGCCAACCATTTCTTCTATATTTTTTACACCAAGCTGTGCCATGATCTCTCTTAATTCACTTGCTATAAAAGTAAGGTAATTAACAACATGATCAGCTCGTCCTGTAAATCTTCTTGCAAGAAGCTCGTCCTGTGTTGCAACTCCTACTGAGCAATTATTAAGGTGACAATGGCGCAGCATCACGCATCCCATTACGATCAAACATGCTGTACAAAATCCGTATTCTTCAGCTCCAAGAAGTGCAGCGATCGCTACATCGCGTCCTGTTCTCATCTGGCCATCTGTCTGAAGGCGTACACGGCTTCTAAGATCATTAAGAACAAGTGTTTGGTGTGTTTCGGTAAGTCCAAGTTCCCATGGAAGGCCTGCATGTCTTAATGAGCTTTTTGGAGATGCGCCTGTTCCTCCATCACCACCTGAAATCAATATCATATCAGCATGTCCTTTAGCTACACCTGCTGCAATCGTGCCTACACCTATCTCGGAAACAAGTTTTACGCTTATTCTTGCATCGGGATTTGCATTTTTTAGATCAAATATAAGCTGAGCAAGATCTTCAATAGAATAAATATCATG
>JAGLIU010000251.1 GCA_023142805.1 Candidatus Omnitrophota bacterium
AAATGAGAGGTATATGATGCGCAATAGCTACCTTAGGAGCGCTCGCGTAAAGAGCTGTTTCGGTTGATTTACACCAATTTCCGAAACGCAGAAACCCCTCCTTCATCATACTTTTCCATACTTGTGGATCAGGACCAACGGAGATACAATCAAAACCTAAAGATATCAAATTAGACAAATTATACGCGCCTCTCTCCGTCTGTTGCTCGGGAGGATACGTACAAGAAACGAGAAGAGGGTTCAACCCCACCTCATCTCGTAGATATAATGCCTGCCGAATACTATCCTTCCCTCCGCTCACACCGATAATACAATCATACCCCGAAACATTATGTTCTCTACCAAAATCAGCTATTTCCTCCAGCACTTTGCGCCGTTCAACCCAGTCTATTTTATCTGCCTGCTCAGCAAAACGACATGGAGGACAGACCCCCTCATCATCAAATCTTATGCCCGGACGCGTATTCGGCTGTACACACTTTTTACAATATCTCATATTTACTCTTTATTTATCACTCTCTACTAGAACTTGTTTTCCCTTTTCAGATCTTCAATATTGTCAAATATCTTCTCAAAAGCATCAGCTACAAAATCAATGTCTTTTTTCGTATGCGGATATTTACAAACCCCCGTAAGCAACAATTCCTTTTCGTACATCCGTTCAGTCACCGGACATATACCCTTGGAGTAATCGACTTCTCCTTCATAAACTCCTCCAGTAAACGGCCACCCACTCTTCCCATACGCAATCTTCTTCTGATACATCGGTTCCAGATATATAGGTCTAACATAACCCTCTCCAAAAGGAATTCCTTCCGCGTTAAGAGCTTTTGCAAATGAGTCCCTAGAACATCCAACTGTTTTCTCATCAATTTTTATAGGATAAACAAAATAAACATGCTTGGCATATTCTTTTTCTTCTGGCAATATTAATCCATCAAATTTAGACAATTTATCAGTTAGATATTTTGCTAAGCCTATTCTGTAGTCATTAAGTTCGTCTAACCTTCTAAATTGTCCTACTGCTACCGCTGCTTCAAGCTCTGTCATTCTATAATTAAACCCTATCATATTTGAAATATCTTCCTCTTCCATCTTGTCAACTATGACTTCTCCGTGATTTCTTAGCAACTGCATGCGTAAAGCAAGCTTTTCATTATTTGTTACAGCAAACCCACCTTCACCACAAGTTATGGTTTTATGTTGATTTAGACTAAATATCCCAACATCCCCTATAGTCCCAACCATTTTATCCTTATAAATAGCACCGGGAGCCTGGGCACAATCTTCAATTACATGCAAATTATTTTCCGCGGCTACTCGTGTTATAGGATCCATATCCGCCGGATGACCAAAAAGATGAACTACCATAATAGCCTTTGTCCTTGGAGTAATAGCCGCTTTAATTTTATGGGAATCAAGACAGAAAGTATCGTCCGTTATATCAACAAAAACAGGAGTAGCGTTAACCATTATAATCGCGGTAGCCGAAGCACTCATAGTATAAGGCGTAACAATAACTTCGTCTCCCGGACCAACCCCGCAGGCACCAAGCGCGACATGAAGTCCAGCGGTAGCCGAATTTATCGCAACAGCTTCTTTTACGTTAAAATACTCTTTTATAAGTGCTTCAAATTCCTTTATTTGTTTCCCTCCAAGAAATTTATCTCCCTTCTGCGCGATAAATCCTGAAAGCATCCCGCATTCAAGAACTTCATTTACTCTTCTTTTTTCTTCATCACCTATTATCGCGTGCGACACAAAAGGTTTTAGTCTTGTCTTTTCACCGCCATAAAGCGCAAGTTTATTTTTCACAGTTTTCTCCTATTTAGTTTTTATTGTTGTATCTCTCTTATTAAGAGGCAAAAATACCCTTTCACCTTTTCTATCTATTGATTCGTGTAACGCGCAAATAATCTCAAGAGCTTTTTTCCCATCGTTTCCCGATGAAAGTGAACTTTTTCTATTTTCTATACAAGAAACAATATCTTTCACCGCGTTTTTCAAAACATCTTTATACCCATTTTTAACAAATGGTTCTTTTTCCGCCAATTCTTTGTATCCTGAAAACCTTGGGCTATCTTCAGACATCCAAAACTTAAGATCAAAACCGCTATTTTTAATTCTTATTCGGCCCTTTTCCCCATATATATCAATTTCGAAAATAGCATAATCACTAACATCAAGCCCCTGCAGAAAACAACTAAACCCTTGTTTAAAAAATATACATCCATCTAATGTTGGATCCTGAGAATCTCCTCTTATCTCGGGATTTGTCCACACCCATTTAGCCTCGCCAAAAAAGAACCTAAGAAGATCCAAAAGATGTGTACCCGTATTCATGATCCCAGCCGTATAATAAGCACTCACATTCCTTATATGTCCTAATTTCCCTGATAACATATAATCTTTTATCTCTCGCTCAAACGCGTCCCAGCGCCTGGAATGATTCACTGCCAGAACAATTCCTTTTCTCTCACAAAGTTCTACCATCTCATCCGCTTCAGATAAATTATTCGAAATTGGTTTTTCACAAAAAATCGCTTTAATTCCAAACTCTGCCGCTTTAGACACTAACTCAAAATGTGTAGAACCCCATGTACATATACTGAGAATATCAATCTCCTCATTCCTGAGCATTTCTTCAAAATTCATGTAAAGAGAATCCACTTCCCATAAAGCCCCAAAATCTTCCAAACGTTCTTCATCAATATCACATGCGGCTACAAGCTCAACATCAGGATTATCTTTATACGCAGCGGCATGCGTCACAATACCCTCTCTTAATTTATCTTTATTAAATAAACTCCCTATTCTTCCGCACCCAACTATCGCAGCTCTATATTTACGCATATCTACCTGACCGCTTTCTGTTTTATTTCTCTGTTAATTTCCAAAACATGAGGATTCTTCTCAAGAAAATCAAGAATATCAGAAGTGCCAAAATCTTTATTACCGGGATATAGCGCTTCATAAACAGTTTTCAAAAACTTGAAATCCTCTTTAGTATCAAGTGTCCAACGCCAATCGGGATGATTAAGTTCATCCGGAGATCTCACACTCCCTAAAGTGTACTTTTCCGGATGTTCATATATGTACAGCGAAACATTTTC
>JAGLIU010000252.1 GCA_023142805.1 Candidatus Omnitrophota bacterium
CCGGTTGACGGCATGATCGCGGGGTCAAAAACATCCAGATCTATCGTAACATACAAATTATCAGGAAGATTTTCTATTAGCTCATTTATCCGATTCTTGTCCGATATAATGTCTTTGGCAAAAAAAATATTATTTTCATCCGCGACCAGCTTTTCCTCAAAACACATACTTCTCACTCCGACATGTACTAAAGAACAAATTTCTTTTACTCTTGCCCCAACACATGCATGGTTATATTTGGAGCCAAGATACTCGTCTCTTAGATCAGCATGCGCGTCCAATTGCAACACACAAATATTATCAAATTTTTCCCTATAAGCCTTTACAGCACCTACTGTTACAGAATGTTCCCCGCCGAGTGTAACTACAAATTTATCAAGATCCAAGAGTTCTCTAACTTTGTCCTTAACCTGATCTACCATTATTTCAGGAGAGGAATCCGCCTTAAGCGCCGAAAGTGTGTGTATACCATGTTTATAAACTTCTGAATCTGTCTCTATATCGTAGAGTTCCAACGCCTGCGAAGCTTCTAAAATAGCAAAGGGACCCTTATCGGCCCCTTTTATCCATGTACTTGTCTCATCATAAGGAACCGGCAAAATAACTATTTCCGATCCGCTCAATTCCGAAAATGATCTCTCAATTTCTGTAAAACGTTTCAAATAACGTTCACCTCTTCAGGTTGTTCATACCTAACAAAATCTTTGCCCCTCTGAACAATATGTTTATCATATACTTTTGATTCAAACGCGTTGATAAAATATTCAGCCGCGAAATTTACATTAAAATTTTTACAGGAAAATACATCAACAAAACAATAATCTTTTTCCTGAAAAGTATGTATTGATATATGACTTTCGGCGATAACAACCGTACCTGTTATTCCTTTATCTTCCGGAACTAATCCTGAATACGGAAAAACATAAGGCTGCGTGATCTTAGTCATACCGATCTTCTCGGGCAGATCATGCAATATATCAAATATAAGGTTATAATCCTTCAGTTTATCTAGGTTACACTTCCGTAAATCCAGCATTAAATGTGGGCCAAAATTTTCTTTTTTTATATTGATCATACTTTTTTCGCCTCCGTTTTTAATGTTTTTTCTGAAACACAAAAACTTATTTATTTAATACGTTTCGCGATTAGTTTAATTTAAAGAGTATATTTTTATAAACAAAATTTGTCAATAAAAATATTACATTCCCCCTCTATGCGGTACAATCGGATATTAATCAAAATTTTTCCCCTTTTACCGGGTCAATATGCCCTTTGTTCATACCGAACCATTGCCCTTATTATCCACTGACCTTAAGTTCCGCCTTTATATATTCTACAACTTTGTCTTTAGAAACCATAACCGTTTCTTTTTTTGCCCTATCCTTCACTTCGACATTCCCAACATCAAGACTTTTCTTCCCGATAATCACCTGTATAGGAAACCCGACCAGATCCGCGTCTTTAAATTTTACACCGGCAGTCCTATCTCTATCATCAATAATAACGTCTATCCCGTCATTTTTTAGACTATTATATATCCTTTCGGCTTCAAATTTAATATTTTCATCATCTATTTTTACCGGTATTACCGCTATTTGGCAAGGACTTATAGCCAAAGGCCAGATTATACCGTCTTTATCGTAACTCGTTTCTATCAGAGACGCTAATATCCTGTTTACACCTATCCCGTAACAACCCATGATAACAAAATGCTCTTTACCTTCTTTATCCAGAAATTTAGCTCCAAGCTTAGAAGAATATTTTGTTCCCAATTTAAACGTATGCCCTACTTCAATAGCTGTCTTTATCTCGATCTCTTTGCCGCATTTGGGACAAGAGTCATCAGCGGTAATATGCCTTGCGTCTATCCATTTATCAACATTAAAATCTCTGCCGGCGTTAACATTTATCAAATGTTTATCTTTTTTATTCGCCCCCGTTACGGCATCAACAACGCCCTGAACACTTTTATCGGCGAATATTTTAATAGTTAAACCTCTGGGACCTGAAAACCCCACGGCACCTTTCGTCACTTCTTCTATTTTTTTCGGATCCGCTAATTCCAATTTGGCGGATCCTGTTTGATTTTTGATTTTTGCTTCATTTGCCTCGTGATCTCCCCTCACAAGTACAGCTATAGGTTCACCATCAGCGACATATATAAGAGTTTTAATGATATTTGAAGGTGTGACTTTAAGAAAAGCTCCAACATCCTGCACCGTACTTAAAGATGGTGTATCCACTTCTTTTATCTTATTTCTGCTTTCGGCGGGAGCATCCTTTCCCTCCCTACATGCGGCGATTTCTGTACTCGCGGCATATCCGCATGAAGAACAAATGATGATCCTGTCTTCACCTATTTCAGAAGGCACCATAAATTCATGGGAAACGCCCCCCCCCATAAGACCGGAATCGGCCTCAACCGGAATATAAGGAAGACCACATCGTTCAAATATACGGCAATAAGCGGCATACATAACTTTATAGTTCTTTTCCATGTCTTCCTCATTCACATCAAAGCTATAAGCATCTTTCATTATAAA
>JAGLIU010000253.1 GCA_023142805.1 Candidatus Omnitrophota bacterium
ATAATCATAGGTACCATTGTTCTTTCTTTGCCTATAGCGACGAGTACAGGTGAAAGATTGTCATTGACGGATAGTTTGTTTACCGCTACAAGTGCTACTTGCGTTACGGGGCTTACCGTAATGGATACAGGCAGGAGTTTCTCTAGTTTTGGGAAATGGGTGATTTTTATTCTGTTTCAGGCCGGAGGATTAGGGATAATGACTTTCTCTACATTGTTCGCGGTAATGCTCGGCCGAAAAATAAGATTTCAGGAAACAGATGTTATAAAAAGCACCTTAGATAAACACAATATTCTTGGTTTAAAAAAACTCATAACATACATATTAAGTATTACGTTGATAGTCGAAGTGATAGGCGCTTTGTCTTTATTCTTAAGATGGCGGACAATAACGGATTGGAATTTGCCGGTACTTATAGAGAGATCAGTTTTTCATTCGGTATCCGCGTTTTGTAACGCGGGGTTTTCGCTTTTTCAAACCAGTCTTGAACAGTTTCGAGTAGATCCATATATTAACATAACCATGATGTCTCTTATAATTGTTGGAGGTATAGGGTTCATAGTTATTATGGATATTATGGGATTATTTATTAAAAAGGCTCCCCCGAGGAAGTTAAGCGTACATTCAAAAATAGTGCTTACAATGTCGGGAGTGCTTATAGTGGCCGGAGCGATATTTTTACTAGTATTCGAAAAAGACAGTCTTATGAAAATGATGACATGGCCGGAAAAGATCTACGCGGGTCTTTTTCAGTCCGTGACGGCAAGGACTGCCGGTTTTAATACTCTGAACATTGGAAAACTGACAACACCGTCCATGGTCATTATAATGTTTTTGATGTTTATAGGAGCTTCCCCGGGGTCTACCGGTGGAGGGATAAAAACCTGTACTTTCGCGGTGATAGCCGCAACGGTTTTGGCCATGTTGAAAAGTCAAAAACGGGTAAAAATGTTCGGAAGATCAATTCCTAAACAAATAATCAGGGAATCTCTTGTAATATTTTTTCTCGCGGCGTCATGGATATTCATTGTTACGATAATCTTGACTTATTTTGGCGGAAATTTCACCTCAAAAGAGGGATCTTTGACCAAAGCACTATTCGAAGTTGTATCCGCTTTTGGCACCGTGGGACTTTCTACCGGAATAACGGAAGGTTTGAGCGATATCGGGAAGATATGTATATCTATGACAATGTTCGCGGGAAGGGTCGGGACGTTAACGCTTGCCTTAGCGATAGCTTTCAAGGAACGTAAAGATAAATATATATATCCCGAAGAAAATGTCATGGTGGGATAATAGAGTTTGTGGTGTTTATAGGGTCTACGGGGTTGAGACGTGATTAACGCGACAAACGTAATAAACACAAGAAACGTGAACAGGGGGTAACAATGAAACAATTTGCCGTGATAGGATTAGGAAGGTTTGGAACAAGTGTCGCGAAAGAACTTGGAGAAAAAGATCAACAAGTTATCGCTATAGATAGGAACGAAGAACTGGTTCACGATATTATGGATAATGTGACAAAAGCGGTTTGCCTGGATTCTACGGATGAAAAAGCCGTTAAATCCGTGGGGCTTCAAAATGTTGATGTCGCGATCAATGCTATCGGTACCGATATTGAAGCCAGTATTCTTATTACACTTATTCTGAAAGAACTTAATATCCCGCAGATAGTATGTAAAGCGACAAGTGCCGAACATAAGAAAGTGCTGGAAAAGATCGGCGCGACAAAAGTGATCCTTCCTGAAAAAGACATGGGCAGGAGACTCGCGGATACATTGATATCAATATCGGATAATGTGCGAGAATATATCGGGCTTTCGGATAACTCAAGTATCATAGAGATAATTGTGCCGGAGAAATTTATAGGTAAGAGCTTGAGGGATTTGGATATAAGAGTGGGATACGGGGTCAATGTGATCGCGATAAAAAAGAAAGTAAAGAATGCTCAGAAACAGGAAGAAGAGAAAATAAACGTTACTCCACAGGCGGATGACATAATCGTCAAGGGAGATGTTCTTGTCGTGTTTGGTGAGAATGAAAAACTGGACGTACTTAAAAATGAAAGATAAGGCAAAAATTTTAGAGAAAAATTGTTAAAAAAATTTCTCTGATAAAAAAACGGCGGCGAGAGATCTTTAAAACGTTTGGTATGAGATTTGATAAAACTTGTGGATGAATTCTGAACCGGACTTAATGGAGAGATAATGGGAATACAAAGTGAATTAGAGAAAATAAGGAATGAGTTTGAAGGAGCGCTTATGAGGGCGGGTAGTCTTAAGGATATTGAAGATATAAAGGTAAAATATCTGGGGAGGAAGGGGGATCTCACAGGTATTCTTAAAGCTGTAGCAACACTTCCTAAAGAAGAAAGACGCGAAGCTGGTAAACAAGCGAACCTGCTTAAAAATGAACTTACGGAAAAACTCGGGACATTTACGTCAGGTAAAAAGACAGAAATGTCCGATAAGCGGGAAGCGCTGGACGTGACAATGCCGGGAATCAGTTCAAGCCGGGGGACGTTACACCCATTGACCCAGGTAATGGAAAAAATAAACGATATTTTTGTTTCACTTGGGTTCAGTATAGCGGAGGGGCCGGAAATAGAATCCGAGTTTTATAATTTTGAAGCTTTGAACATACCCTTAGATCATCCTTCCCGGGACGCGTTTGACACATTTTATGTGGATGAAAAACATTTGTTAAGAAGTCATACTTCTAATGTTCAGATACATGTAATGGAAAAGAAAGATCCTCCTGTTCAGGTTATAATGCCCGGCAGGGTTTATCGTCCTGACGCGGTGGACGCGTCACATTCCTTTATGTTTCATCAGGTTGAAGGTCTTATGGTGGATAAAGATGTGACATTTGCCGATCTTAAGGGAGTACTTTCAGTGTTTTGCAAGAGTATATTCGGAGAGAACATAAAAATGAGATTACGGCCGCATTTTTTCCCTTTTACCGAACCGAGTGCCGAGGTAGATATTTCCTGTATTATATGCGGAGGAAAAGGGTGCAGAGTATGTTCCGGTAACGGATGGTTGGAGATTTTGGGAGCGGGAATGGTTAACCCTAAAGTTTTCAAATCTGTAGGATATGATCCGGATAAATATACGGGTTTTGCTTTTGGTATGGGTGTTGAAAGAATAGCCATGCTTCTTTACGGTATTGAGGATATACGCCTTTTTTACGAGAACGATGTAAGATTTTTAAAACAATTTGACTGAATGAATATGGAACCGTAGGGCGGAGACCTGTCTTCGCTTTTTGTCCGGCGCGTGTTCGAAATAAGTTTTTTACAAGATAAACGGGAGATATAACGTGAAATTAAGTTACGAATGGATAAAAGACTACATCAATATTAATAAAACACCGGAAGAAGTGGCGCACGGTCTTACTATGTCAGGATCTGAAGTTGATAGTATTGAAGATGTGGGAAAAGATAAAGTCATGGAGATGGAAATAACTTCGAACAGGCCGGATTGTTTGAATATGGTTGGGTTAGCGAGAGAAATATCCGCGGTATTTGATGAAGAGCTTAAGGAACTCAAAGTTCAAGAGGTAAAAATTTTCGGTGATAACGCGGCGAAAATAGAATGTGAGATCAAAGCGAAGAATTTATGTCCGAATTATACCGCGAGAATAATCACTGATGTCAAAGTCTGTGATATTAACAAGAAAATCGGGGCAAAACTTGAAGCAATAGGGTTGAGAACAGTTAACAATATTGTAGATATAACAAATTTTTGTATGATGGAATCGGGACAGCCTATGCACGCGTTCGATCTGGATAAAATACGCGGGAATAAGATCATTATTCGTGAAGCTCAAAGCGGCGAAAAAATAACGATGATAGACGGGGGGGAAAAAGAACTTTGTTCCGGGATGCTTGTGATAGCTGACGCGGAAAGGGTTATAGCGATTGCCGGTGTTATGGGAGGTAAAGATACCGAAGTTACTTCTTCGACAAAAAATATACTTTTGGAAAGCGCTTATTTTGATCCGATCTCTGTAAGAAGAACCGCTAGAGAGCTTACGCTTTCTACTGATTCAAGTTATAGGTTTGAAAGAGGGGTAGATAAAGCGATGGTAAGACTTTCGTCAGATAGGGCGGCTCAGATGATCGCTGTGGAAGCTAAAGGAAAGATCGAAAAGATATATGAAGCCGGGGAATTGAGCGTCAAAGAAACATCAATAGGGTTTAGCACAGAAAGAACAAATAATCTTTTAGGTATAGAAATAAGCAAAAAAGAAGTTGTACGGATACTTAGTCGGCTTGGAATGACGGTTACAGATCAAGGTGAAAGGGATTTATCAGTTAAGGTGCCCTCTTTCAGGGAAGATCTGGAGAACGAGATAGATCTTATAGAAGAAGTAGCGAGGATACACGGGTATGATAAGATTCCCGGTACGGTTACAAAATTCGCGCCGCAAATAAAAAGAAAAGAACATGCGCGTGAGGTGGTAGATAAAATACGCGGGATTTTACCGGCAATCGGGCTTAACGAGATCATGACATACAGTGTTATAAGTGAGGCGGCGACAAGTAGATTTTCATCTATGATCAAAGATATCGTTGTTTTGAGAAACCCTCTTTCTGAAGAGCAAAAAGTTCTTACGTCACAGCTTTTGGATGGAATGATGAAAACCATCGCGTGGAATCTGAACAGAAGAAACAATGATCTAGCTCTTTTTGAACTGGGAAAGATCTATTCTAAGGGAGGAGAGGGCTCTCCTTTCTCTGAAGAGCTTACTTTGTGTATAGGACTTACGGGAAAATTAAGAAAGAACTGGAAAGAAAAAGACAGGATGACGGATATATATGATCTGAAAGGAGTTATAGAGGCTTTTCTGGAAGGGGTAAAGGTGAAAAATATTTTTCAACCGGCGGCAATTGGTGAAATGTTTGATGCCGCGGAAATAATTTTGCGGGGGGAAAAAGAAGTTTCGGGATTTTTTGGGGAGGTTCGAGAAAACCTTCGGGAAGAATACGGCATTGAGCAAAGAGTGTATATTGCTCAGATAAAATTAAAAAACATAATAGAAACGGCGGATCTTAAGAAAAAATATAAGATGATAGCGAAATTCCCGTTTTCTGTGAGAGATATTTCGATCCTTTGCGACAGAAAAATGGAAAACACAAAGATATATGAAATGATCAAAGATTCCGTTTCAGAATTTATACAGGGCATAGAACTGAAAGATGTTTATCTGGGGAAGCAGATCCCCCAAGACAAAAAAAGTTTGTCATATAGTATCCAATATGGCGCGGAAACCAGAACTTTAACAGATAATGAAATAGAAATTGTTCACGACAAAATGAAAACGGTGCTTGAAAGAAAACTAAACGTTACATTCAGGTAAGATAAAAACTATAGACCAAGGGGTATCCCTTTTTTGACCATTTTTATGAGAGAGAAGCTTTAAAAAGACTATTTTACTTTTATCTCGGTAAGAATAGAGTTATAATAAATTTATCTGGTGAGTTTGTGAAGTGGGATTATAAGAATTTTGCCAACATATTAAATTGGGGAATTTAACTTTAATAATTCCGAGGAGTTGTTAAGAGGGTTCCCACCTGGTTTTACCAGGCTATAAATTCTTGTTTCGCGCACGGCTTGTTGGAAAGGGGCCGGGTCCAAAAGATCCGGCCCTGTTTATTTTGCTCTTTGAGTTTTGTTTAAGATGTTAGTCGTTCATGGAGACCGAAGTAATATACGATCAGTCATTTCGAATGAACCGGGAAAGATCTATCATCCCAGTAGAGGCCATGAGGAAAAAGGTTTTCACTTAAGTTTATAGTTGATCTAGAAGAATCTGTTATACCGGATCAAACAATACCATGACTTTAAGAGAGAGATTTAGCGAGGCAGATAATTATGGACTTTTTTGAAGAAAAAACTATTAATATAGAGAAAGATATTCCTCTTTCAGTACGAATGTGTCCGGAATGTCTGGAGGATTTTTTCGGACAAAAACACATAATAGGTCCGGAAAAACTTTTAAGACGCGCTATTGAGTCAGACCGATTAAGTTCCGTTATTTTTTATGGACCTCCGGGTATAGGGAAAACAGCTCTCGCGATGGTTATATCAAAAACAACCGGCGCGCTTTTTGCCAAAAGAAACGCTGTTTCAAGCAATGTGACAGAGATCAGAAATATAACAGCGGCCGCGAAAAAGCACAAGATGTTGAATGGTAAGAAAACTATTCTTTTGCTGGATGAAATACATAGGTTCAATAAAGCTCAGCAGGATGTTCTTTTACCGGAGGTTGAGAACGGGCATGTAATATTGATCGGAACGACTACGGAAAATCCATTTTTCTCGGTGAATTCGGCCTTATTATCCAGGAGTCAGGTTTTTGAGTTCAAGCCTATAGATGAAAAGGAAATAAAAGATCTTCTCAAAAAAGCCTTAAAAGATGAAGATAAAGGCTTGGGAGAAAAAAATATTGATATAGATGAAGACGCTTTAGCGCATTTAGCCAAAGTGTCTGACGGAGACGCGAGAAAAGCGCTAAACGCTTTAGAGATAGCGGGGCTTAC
>JAGLIU010000254.1 GCA_023142805.1 Candidatus Omnitrophota bacterium
GTTTGAAGAACATTTCTGGGGATCACTCTGATTATCCCGGACTCATCATCACTCGAATACACATATCCGTAATTTCTCGTAACTATATCAAGAGCTATTTTCCAGGGTTTGTCCCGAAGCCTCATTGTGACCATGGCGTCAACCCCGGGTGAAGGTATAATGTCTACACCGCTGACCTCCGCGAGATAATGCAGAACAGTCTTTATATCAACATCTTTAAAATTCACACTCACGTTACCCTGACAAGGCAAGGCTTGATCCATCCTCTGGGTCACGACACTGGTTTCTACATTTTTTGAAAGCACAACATCAACGGTTTGCCCCGATGAAATATCCGCTATAAACGAACAGAAAAACACAACCGTGACAAAAATCTTCAAAGCATTCCCTCTTTTATCTTTCATTCGCGATCTCATCATACCTCCTATTCAGTATAAAGCATTATCTCATGAACTCGATCAGCTATCTTTACTTTCACAGAATTATTCTCGATCGATTCTACTGTCATATTATCTTTAACAGAACCTACCATCATAACCTCACCGTTGATTATCGCGCTATTTCTACCATCAACACCGATAACAACACCCTGCAAAAAAACGTCGTTTACTGAGAGGATAACACCCTCTCCCATAGCGGCACTTTCCAACGGATCCACCCCGACAAGGGGAACAAACGGATCCCTATTGCCATAAGACTCGTATTCCGAGGTATAAGCGAACGAACATACACTCACGGCATACAATATCAAAACTGTAATTTGAATAGATCTAACTTGCATTGTTCTTGCTTTTCTGTTATTCGTAAACCGAAACATAAGTTTTTAACATTAATTCCACATTGTGTTTTCTCGGCGATTTTTTATTCATCTGTATGTTCAAATTCTCTATAGAAATAAACCTTTCTCCATTTTCCAAGTCACTTACAAATTGACCCAACTGATGATACCCACTTTGAGCGGTAACATTTATCGGCATCTCTTTGTAATATTCTCTGGCTTCAGGATCCAAAGTATCTTTAATATCCAATGGGGTTATACTCAATATCTTTACCCCCGCTGTTTTCGCGACAGAGGAAAGTTCCTCAAGAAATTTTGTTATTTCTTTTTGTTCAGGAAGCCCCTTTGAATAACTATCCAATTCGTCCTGTAAGGTTTGCAATTTTAAAGTCATATTGTTGATCATTTTCACGCGATTATTTACCATATCTATTTCATCTTCGAGTGTTTTTATCTCACGACGCATATTCATAAAACCAGTAAAGACAGGAACGATGAAGATCAACAAATATAAAACCGCGAAAGATACTGTAATCCCCAAGAATGAAATTTTTCTAACCTTCTCATCCTTAAGATATTTTTTCACCATGCTTAGATCAGGAATCTCAATAGCCATAATATTTATTCTTTTACTACTCTTCGCCTTTTTTTAATTCAATCCACAATCCAGTCTAAACCGCATCACCTCTACATCCTCGATATCATAACTTCTCATATTTTTAAGCTCTATCTCGTTAAAGTAACTTGAGAAGTTCTTATTCCCCTTAAGACTGGTAATAAACTTCGCGACCCGGGATGTAGCCTCCTGACTACTGCCAACCGCGTATCCCGCTATATTAACCGCTATTGGGATCCTTTTTTTACTTTTCCCTTTTCCTTCCGTCGAAAATACTAACTCAAGTTTATCCAGCCAGATATTATCTATCATTGACTGGTTCAATCCCAGGAGCATTCCCGGCCAGCAAAAACCCGGATCCAAGATTTTTCTAATTATCGAAAGGTGTTTTTTTACTCGTGTCGTTTCTTCAACGACCATGCTGGTCTTTTCTCTTTCAGTCTTCATGCTTTTCCACGTATTTTCAAGAATTTTTAATCTGTTCCGATCGGACGAAACAAATGCAAGAAGCACGCCATGCACCGCGAAAAAAACAACTATGATCCCGACACAGATCGACACAACCGAGAATTTCGTCAATTTAGCCGTTTCTTTTTTTCTTTTTCTTGATTCTTCTGGAAGAAGATTTAGTTCGATCATAACCAATAAATGTTCTTTTATCCTTTAATCACGCAACGCGAGCCCCACCCCGACTGTTAACTGCGCCGCTACTGTATCTATATCGCTTTTTGAAAGGTTTTCTGATATCTTGATCTTTTCGAACGGATCCCATCGCAACAGATCTACTCCAAGTTTTTGCTTAATAAAATTTATTGTCTCTGCTCTATATGTCATTCCTCCACAGCAATAAACACTACTTATACTCGTATTATAACGATTCTCAAAATAACCAAAAGAAAGCTGTATCTCTCTCGTTAACCCCTCGATTACCTCTGTAATTATCCGGCTAACGGATTCTTTTTCCGCTTGATCCTTGTTGGGAACGTCAAGAACAAAACCTTGAGCTTTTTTCTCTTTGATCCCCATACCCCGCATCAACTCTTCTATAACATTTTTTCCGCCAATTTGTATCTGCCTCATAAAACAAGGAGCATTCCCTGTCGAGATCAGGACATCCGTTTGAGTATGCCCCAACCCCAAAAACGCATACC
This sequence comes from Candidatus Omnitrophota bacterium, assembly GCA_023142805.1. Classification (GTDB taxonomy): domain Bacteria; phylum Omnitrophota; class Gorgyraeia; order Tantalellales; family Tantalellaceae; genus JAGLIU01. The sequence continues at coordinate 2,546 of JAGLIU010000254.1, forward strand.
CCTCGCCCTGTTTGAGACTTTTTTCAGCATTAAAAAATGAATTGAACATCGCAAAAGGCGCTATATCCATGATGTTAACTTTGATACCGGCCCGCTCAACCATCTTAATGCGGGATTCGATATATTCTTTCTTCGCGGCAGCCAAAAGCACATTCATTTGGCCTGATTCCTGAGCATCGCCCAAGATCAGGGAATCAAGAACGACCTCATTAAAATTAAACGGTATGTATTTTTCCGCTTCGTAAGTCAGTGCTTCTTTTAACTGACTTTTATCCATTTTAGGAAGATTAATAAACCTGACTATAACCTCCGGTCCCGACACAGCCAGATTTGCCTCAGGGGAACAAAGCCCAATTTCCTCAAAGGCCTCTTTTATAATATCACTCATCCCTGAATACTTTGTCCCCGAAGGAATCGTTTTGATATTATACGCCGTAAGGATTTTTTCTCCGGCCTTTTTATTCAAAGCAACGATCTTTATCGAACTACTTCCAATATCAAGTCCGACGACATCAACTATGTTATTCATATTTTTTGTCATATTTATATGAAAATCCGGTAAAAAAACCACATTTCAGAAATGAGACACAACCTAAAAATATTATCATTATATACTATATATAGAGCATCACACCAAGCGTATCACACCAAGTGGTAGTTGTCAAGTTTGCGTATCGGTTCTTTTCTTCCGATACCCGCACTCCCGCAGAAAACCTCTAAGAAGACCTAATTTACAGGAATTATCAGAACTTCCTTATCGATCAAGCTCACCCCTCAATAGCATAGAAACGGTCCAGATCTCCCGGTCCTCCACCCGCAACCCTCCGAAGACGGACACGAGGATCATTCAAGATGACAAGATATACGCTATCGGAATAAACACGTTTTTGATCATACAGAACTTTACAACTTCAAAAAAAAAGGGCGATCATAAGATCGCCCTTTTTTCCCATGTTAAAAAAACATTATGGCAATACATGCGCGCCACCTAACGAACAAGTTGGTCTATTACCGCCACCGATCGTATAAACCCCCCCGCCCGGACAACTGGGCGCAGCTGTGAGATAAATGGGAGCAAGCGCCGCGACGTTCGCGGGGTCAGCCCCATTATCCAGGTTAAACAACACAACCGCTCCTTCAAGCTGTTTCATGTTAGCGATACACGCGTTTGTCTGCGCGTTTGTTCGTGCTTGTACGAAATTAGGAATAGCTATAGCAGCCAATAAACCTATAATTGCGACGACGATCATAATTTCAACAAGCGTAAAACCTTTTTTGTTTAATCTCTTCATTTTTCTCACCTCCTCTCAATTCTCTTGTATACATTAATAAACCTTAAATTACCCCTATTTAAAGTATACCTGACATAGATAAGTTTGCAAATTAGAACTAACTTTTTACGTTAGAGACTTATAAGAGTACCCATCTTGAATACAGGTAAGAACATGCTGATCACAATGCCTCCGATAACAATACCAAGAAACGCTATCACCAGGGGTTCTATGAGACTGGTCAGACCATCTACGGCCACATCCACCTGTTCATCATAAAAATCCGCTATTTTGCGCAACATCGCTTCTAATTCTCCACTTTTCTCTCCTACCGAGATCATCCGAGTAACCAAAGGCGGAAAAATACCGCTTTTTTCCATTGTACCCGCAATGCCTTCTCCCTCACCTACACTAACTTTTACATCATTGACTACTTTTTCAATTACTACATTACCGGACGTTTTCGCCACAATATCAAGAGAAGCAAGTATCGGAACTCCACTTTTTACTAATGTTCCCAAAGTACGGGTAAATTTTGCTATAGCGACTTTTGTGAAAAGGGGACCAAAGATCGGTAAGCGCAACTTTATGCGATCAACCGCTACCCTGCCCCCACTTGTCTTAACATAAGCTTTTCCCACTACTCCCGAAACAAACATCCCCGCGATCATTAGTAGAAGATTTTTCTGAAGGAAATCACTTGTATTTATCAGAAATTGTGTAGGCCCGGGTAACGCGGCCCCAAATCCGGCAAACATATCCTCAAAAACGGGCACAACTTTTATCATCATAACAAGTGTAACCAAAATAGCCATCGCTATCACAACTGTAGGATAGATCATCGCCGATTTTACTTTTTTTTGCAAAGTATTGGTCTTTTCCAAATGAAGAGCCACCCGGTCCAACACATCATCAAGCATACCGCTGGACTCTCCCGCTTTTATCATACTAACAAAATAGGAAGAAAAAACACTTTTATATCTCTCCATAGCTTCAGATAAACTAGAACCGGTATTTACGGCTTCATGAACTTTTAACAGAACATTTTTAAAAGTTTGATTACCCCCTTGTGAAGCCAACGTACTTATAGATTCCAGAATTGTTACTCCCGCGCCTGTCATAGTGGCCATTTGACGCGCGAAAATAACAAGTTCTTCCAAAGGCACTTTGCTTTTTTCCATAGCTTTAGCTGAAGAAAATAAAGATCTCCCGGATTTTTTGGATTCTTCCAGTTTAAGCACCAATAGATCTTTCTCTCTGAGAATAACCAAAGCACGCGCTTTATCCGGAGCTTCGACTTCTCCTCTTACGGTCTGCCCCTCTTTTTCTTTCGCGACATATAAATATTTCGGCATTTTTTATCCTAAAATATCTTTTTAATATTACGTCACACGTAATACTTCCTCTAAAGTGGTATCACCATTAAAAAATTTCACCATTGAATTATCTCTCAAAGTTTTCATCCCTTGCGTCTTCAAATACGCCTTAAGCTTTTCTTCCGGCTCTCCGCGATTTATCATTTCACGCAATTCATCCGTAACAAGCAATGTTTCCAATGTTCCTAAACGCCCGCTATATCCGGTTTTTCCGCACTTTGAACAACCTTTACCTATATAAAATTTGTTTACATCTTTCGCTTGCGGATATTTTTCCCGAATTTCGCTCAAAACTTCTTTAGATATTTTTGTTTCTGTCTTACAATTCGGGCATATTCTTCTGAGAAGTCTTTGGGCACAAGCCATTATAAGACTCGAAGCTATTAGAAACGGTTCTACCCCCATATTGGCCAAACGTGTAATGGATCCGATAGCGTCATTGGTATGCAAAGTGCTGAGAACCAGTTGTCCTGTCAACGAAGCTTTTATCGCGATGTCGGCAGTTTCAATATCTCTTATCTCTCCTACCATAATGACGTCAGGACTCTGACGAAGTATCGCCCTCAATCCCATCGCGAACGAAAGACCTATATCCGCGTGTGCCGCTATTTGTGTTATTCCCGCGACCTGATATTCCACAGGATCTTCGATCGTTACAATGTTTTTTTCCGGAGTGTTCATCTGATTAAGAACAGAATAAAGTGTTGTGGATTTTCCGCTCCCGGTAGGTCCGGTCACCAGAATAATCCCGAACGGCCGCGCGATAGCTGTTTTAAAATCAGCCAGGGGTTCCGGGAGAAAACCCAACGCGTCCAGTCCCACAGATAAATTGCTTTTGTCCAATGCCCGGAGCACTATTTTATTCCCAAAACTAGTCGGAAGCGCTGATACTCTGAAATCAATATCCTTCATCCCGAACTTTACACGAAACCTTCCATCCTGAGGAACCCTGCTCTCTGTTATATCCATATTTGACATGATCTTAAGCCTGGCGAGAATAGCATTCTGATTTTGTTTCGGAAGATCAAAAGCCTCATGCAATTCTCCATCAATACGATAGCGAACTTTAAGCATACCTTCTTGCGGTTCAATATGAATATCACTCGCGCGTTTTTTCATCGCTTCACTTATCATAAGATCTACCATTTTCACTATAGGCGCCGCGGTACTCTCTTTTTTTATCTCTGAAACATCAACATCCTGGAATTTTCCTACAATTTCTATATCAACATCTTCTTCTTCCTCTTCTATTATCGCGGAGAGATCCTCTTCTCCCGACTTAAAAAAATTGCCGATCGCTTCTTCAATATCGTGACGCGTTGACAAAATAAGTTTTATACTGCTTCCTGTAACCGAAGCGATATCATCAATC
>JAGLIU010000255.1 GCA_023142805.1 Candidatus Omnitrophota bacterium
GTAATATCCGGCAGACTTAAGCACCCTTCCTCCATTTTATCTTTTTCTTTTGACGTATCAACAATTTCCGGATTGATAAAATTGATAAGCTCATCCCCCAGATCAACGACTACCAGGCTCAAACCCACCCCTACCTGCGTCGCCGCCAGTCCTATTCCATTGTGAAGATACATTAGATCCGACATTAAGCGCAATGTACCCACAATCTCTTGATCGATACTCTCAACGGGGTTAGTTTTGATCCGAAGACACGGATCCGGATATGTTTTAAGTTCTAGTTTATTCACCTACTTATTCTTACACTGGTTATTTTTTCCAAGTTCAATCTTTCGAATTTTAAAATTATGGCTTTCCTTGGTTTCCATCATGCAATAAGACAATATCACCAACTCATCCTGTAACTCACCTTTTCGAGCGGCAGGGCCATAAAGCACGATTTTACCGGAATCCGCCTGCTCTTCTATTACGTATGTCGTAAATCTTTCTCCGTTATTGGAATTGAGAACCTGTACCTGCTCTCCGGGCATAATATCAGCGGCTTCAATGATCTTTTTATCTATCCCGATACTCCCATTATATCGAAGTTCTTTGCTGGTAATATAACCATTTGTTATTTTTGATTTACACAATATCCGTAGCATACTTTCCTTCTCCCTTAGAATGTCGGAATAGAGATCTCTGACATCTTCCGCACACTTTTATTTGATTATGTCAGATTCATCCTTACCTATATGACTTCGGGCTTCTTTCCCTAAAGATTTTTTGCTGATCGTAGTAAGATTTTCCCCGTCAAAATAAAGATATAAATCTTCCGTAAGATAGCTTGCGCCTACCGGTAAAGACGGGTATCTTCCCCTGTAGTACCATTCTTCTCTGGAATCTGACCATTCTCCGGAAACAACCGAACGTTTTAGGTCAGGTTCTCCGTATATTGTTAGCACTTCGTCTTTGGTCATTCCAATCTTAACCGTAGGATTACCCAAAGGTTCCGATAAGATCTGTTTTGTACCGGGAACCTCGATATCCGCGCACCCGCTCACCGCAAAAACTACCGCTAGCAGCATTAACCCTAAAATTTGCTGTTTTTTCAAAATACACCTCCAGGAATATTACGTACGTGCCTTATAAGCGGATCCATACAACAGATCGCACAAATATTTTAAGAAAACTATCTTGTACTCTTCATTTATCTCTGTTATCTCAATACCCGTGTCATAAGGAGCATTGTCTTCTAAAGACACTTTTTGCTTCCAGACAACACGCCCCTTTAACAGAATAGGATCTTCTCTTTTCAGTAAAAACAAACTGATAGATAGATCAGCCCCCTCATCAAGCTCTTCGGGAATTTCAAATCTCAATCCGACAGGAGAAATATTTTTTGTCAAAATTTCATATTTTACTCCACCTGTCTCTATAACCGCTCTCAGAGGAACATCAACACGAACAAATTGTCTTCTTTCAGGTAATTTTTGCTTCATTTTCCCTCCATAGGGCAGAAGTATAGCACATTACTGTTACACGCGTCAAGAATATAACAAAGTTTTTAAGATACTCTACATTCCTACAAAAAAACAAAAAACGAGCGACTAATTCAATCGCTCGTTTTTTAATATCGTTCATATTTATATCATACAATGTTATTTCGCCGCCGGCATATCAGGTATAATGGCTGCCTTTCCATAATCTCCTTTAGGCGCGATCGGAAAAGTAATTACATCCGCGGCCCCTGAAGCGGTTCTCGCAAACGCTTTACAAGTCCCCTGAAATAATCCCAAAACAAGCCCTTTTACCGGATTACTTGCTTTAGTTTCATCAACGATACGTTTTGGTATCTCAGTCCATCCAAAAAGTATGTTATTAAATCCTCTTTCCGCTTTCTGTACAGGACCATCAGGATAACCTCCGGACGACCCCTCCGCCGCCAAGGCTACACCGGAAAACGACAATGCCATACCCATAACCAATATTAATACAATAAACCTTTTCATTCTACCCCCCCTTTCATTCATTTGTCTGAAATATAACACAATAATATGTAAAAGTCAAATTAGAGAGTATTTTATTTCGCGCGAAAATAAACACAAAGATCAGTACCTTTTATAAGTTTCGATCTTGCTCCTAACATCCCTGCCGGCAAGGGCTTTCTTAGCGGCCAAGATATCTTTTTTTATCTGTATTTTCAGTTTTTCTACAGATCGAAATTTTTTTTCTTTTCGCAGTTTTTCCATAAAAAATATTTCCATATGACAACCATATATATCGTCATCAAAATCAAACAAATTGACTTCTATCTTTGGTTCACGTCTGCGTTTTAAACTTCTGCCATAAAACGTCGGGTTAAACCCGACGTTAAGAACCCCCTCAAAAATTTTCCCTTCAAAACAAACGAACACCGCGTATATTCCCGGAGGAGGAATAACTTCATGGTGCGGATCAATATTAGCTGTGGGAACACCTAATGTTTTCCCCCGATTATCTCCGGTTACAACCGTGCCCAGAACCGATACCGGCCGTCTTAAAAGTTTTTCCGCGTCCTTGAGCTTACCCAAAGATATCAGGCTCCTCAACCAGGTACTGCTGACGATCTTTCCTTTTCTTTTAACATGCCCGACTACACAGACATCTATACCATACTTTTTGCCGATCTCTTTTAACCTCTCAATGTCTCCGCTTTTACTACATCCAAAATAAAAATTACGACCAACATATATTTTTTTTGCCCCTATGTTCAGTAAAATGCGTTTTACAAAATCTTCGGGCGACATCTCCGCGATAAATCGAGAAAACCGGATCACTATAACCGCGTCAAGTCCCATCTTCTCAAAAATTGACAACCTGTGATCCAAGGACATTATCCGCAACGAAGGTTTCTTTGGAAATAAAACTTTTTTGGGGTGAGGGTCAAAAGTCGCTATTACTTTGTCCTTACCTGTGGAATTCAGAAGCTTTTTAATAACTTTTTTATGACCTATATGCACCCCGTCAAATATTCCGATAGCGGCGACAGGAGCTTTGAGTTTATATTTCGCCCCTCTATATCCGTATAATACTTTCATTCAAATCTTCCTGTGTCATTTTATCGATATCTAAAATAGTAACCGCGTTCTCGAGAGAAAATGTTCCTGATCTCATCCTTCTAAGTTCGGTTAAATGCGCCCCACATCCAAGTTTTTCACCAATATCATCCGCTAATTGTCTTATATAAGTTCCCTTGCTGCAAATTGTATCAAAAACAACCAACGGCAATTCAACCTTTAAAACCCGAATATCTTTTATTGTAACTCTTACGCGGGCACGTTCTACCTGAATCCCTTTACGCGCAAGTTTATATAACCTTTTTCCGTTGATCTTTTTCGCGGAAAACATGGGAGGCATCTGGTCTATTTCTCCTTTAAACCCCGCGACAACACTTTCAATTCCGGTACTATCCGATATTATGCTTTTTCGAGCGATTATTTTTCCTTCACAATCTCCGCTATCCGTCCGCTCACCCAGTTTCATTATAGCGGAATATTCTTTTTCCTCATTCAGAAAACTGTTCGAAAGTTTCGTTGCTTTACCTAAAAGAAGCACTAAAACTCCTGTAGCATTAGGATCAAGTGTTCCCGCGTGACCAACTTTTTTTATATCAAATCTGCGCCGTACTTTCGCCACAACATCATGACTTGTCATATTTTTGTCTTTATCAACGATCAATATCCCGTCTATCACTTTATGCCCTTCTGCCGTAAAGCTTTTTTCACTCTGGAAATAACCTCTATTTTGGCATCTTCAAGCGGCATATTCAAAACACATCCTGAGGCCTTTGGATGTCCTCCTCCTTTGAAATGCGCGGCTACTTTGTTAACATCTATCTCTCCGGAGGATCTAAAACTAACATTGATATGATCCTCCAAAGAAACGTTTTCCCTAAAAAATATTCCTACCTCAACTCCCTTAATAGATCTCGCGAAATTTATGAATCCATCCGTCGGAACATTTTCCGCGGACTCGTCCTTAAGCGTTTCTTTCGTAAGGGTCATATACGCGATATTCTTTTCTTCGGTTATCATCAAAGTGGAAAGCACTCTTCCTAAAAGACGTATCTCAGCTGAAGATTTTTGTTCAAATATATCACTATACATCGACGGGGGACTTACCCCAAGAGCTATGATCTCACTCACGGCATTATGTGTTACGGCTGACGTATTCTCATAATTGAACATCCCTGTATCCGTAACGATCGCGGCATACATCGCTTCCGCTGAATTTTTATCTATAAGTTTTGGATCAATAGCTTTCGCTAAGTGAAATATCATTTCGCCAACCGAACTCATATTGGATTCCACCCAATTAATATCACCAAATAATTTATTGCTTACATGATGGTCGATATTAATGGTAAACATGTCTTCATTAAGCCTCTTGCCGACAACACCGACCCTTTCTCTGACAGGACAATCAAGAATTATTAGATTTTTTTTAGTCATCTCTGCCGGCACCTCCGATAATATTTTTTCAGCACCTGACAAAAACTTCATATTTTTTGGCACAACATCCTGATTTACGATAATTACCGTTTTCCCCATATTTTTCAGCAGATAATACATAGCAAGTTGACTGCCGATTGAATCACCTTCGGGATTAATATGAGACATTAATATGAACTCATTATTCTCTTTAAGAAACCGTATTACTTTTTTCATGTCTTTAGTGTTCATGCTCATCCCCTCTAATTTCATTTTTTTCTTCTTTTATTTTATCAAATATGATATCAATTTCCCGCTCTTTCTTATTATAAGTATCCTCTCTGAACGATATTCTCGGGATAAACTTTAAAGATATACGTTTCGCGAGCTGTGACCTAACGAAAGTCCTCGCGCTTTTAAGCCCTTTTAATATCGCTTTTTTTTCTTCCTCATTGTCGGGGAATTCACAAAACACTTTAGCTATCCTCAGATCCCGTGTCATTTCAACTCTGGTTATAGTCAAACTCTTTATCCGCGGATCGCTTAACTCTTCATTTAGGATATGGGCGACTTCTCGTCGCACCATTTCTTGTACTCTATCCATTCTATCTGTCATTTCCCGCTCCCAAAACATGCCATTTTTTTGTTTAAATACCTCAGCTCATCTTTCTTCGTACACAATTCCCCATCTATCTTTTTATCAAGAATATCCCGTAATATTTCTTTATATTTCGGGCCGGGGTTTAACCCACTTTTCACTATATCACTTCCGGAAACCTCCAGCTTTACAGTCCTATACTCAACCAGATATTTTCTTATTTTTATCTTCGCGGATCGGGACCGGGTTTTCGCCATTAAACAAAGTATAGCTTCCACAGAACTGTCGGCAAAAAGTCTATACACACCACTCGGCTTTACCTTTTTGCCGGAAGATATTCCCTTAAGCATCCCAACCCCTTTTATCTTATACTGACAAATTTTTTTCTTTATCTCTTTTGGAAAAACAAATTTTTCCAGAACCTCGTTACACTCATCCAAACTTAGTTTGTCTAAAAAAAACATGAGATTGCAAACCCATACATCGGGCTTACCCTGTCCATAGACTGTGCTATTGTACCACTTGATACATTGACGTAAAGAGATAAAGTTACTCTTAATTGTTCTCTGAAGCGTTAGTTTCGGATGTACAAACCGCAATTCATGCAACTCCCGCATCCGGCACAACGCCTTTTCAGGAAAATTTTCTTTTAACATAAGAATAATCTCTTCTCGAACCCTTTGGTTCCCAACTTTTGAGAATATTCCGCTTCTTATCGCGTGTTTTATCAAATATTTGGTACGCTTTTCTATTGAAAACCCGAATCTTTGCTCAAATCTTACCGCTCTTAAAATACGTGTAGGATCATCTATGAAACTTTTATCATGCAAAACCCGTATTACTCCGTCCTTCAGATCTTTTTCCCCTCCCATATGATCTATAAAAGACCCAAAACCGTCTTTATTAATACACACCGCCATTGAGTTTATGGTAAAATCCCGCCGGCACAGATCCTTCCTGATAGAACTAAAACTCACTACCGGTAATCCCGCCGGTTTTTTATATATTTCTTTTCGCGCCGCCGCGATATCGATCTTAAATTTGTCATTTTGGACAGAAATGTCTCTTAACTCCTTAGGCCATTCAATAAATAATGTCGCGGTTTTAAATCTTTTGTACGATACCAACGTCCCGCCGATCTTCTCCGCAAGATTTTTTCCGAACTTTGTAGCGTTTCCTTCCACAACAATATCAAGATCATAGTTCTTCCTCCCCAACAAAAGATCCCGGACAATACCCCCCACCAAAAAGACCCTTACCCCTTGAGAGTCCCCTTCAATGCCCATCTTTTTTATTAAAACAATGAGTTCTTTAGGAAATACTTTGTTGATCTTAATCTGTATGGTCGTTAAATTCATTTTTATGACCTCGGGTGAAATTCCTTATGTGTCTTTCTAAGTTTATCTTGATTTACATGTGTGTATATTTGTGTAGTAGAAATATCAGAATGTCCTAACATCTCCTGGACACCCAAAAGATCCGCTCCACCTTCTAAAAGATGCGTCGCGAAGGAGTGCCTTAAAGTATGCGGGGTTATATGTTTTCTGATCCCGGACTCTCTCGCGTACTTTTGTATCATTTTCCACAAACTCTGACGAGAAAGTTTTTTACCAAGTTTGGAAAGGAAAAGATGGTCATCACACGTTTTTTCGGATAATTTTGCCCGTACTTTTTCTAAATAATTCACAACCGCGTCTTCCGCGGTCTTACCGATAGGGACAATACGTTCTTTCCCTCCCTTCCCCAAACATCTGACAAACCTTGCTTCCAAATTAACACTGATCTTTTTCAGATCCTTTACTTCGGACACACGCAATCCCGAGGCATACATAACCTCTAGTATCGCCCTGTCCCTTATACCTATCCAATTCTTCTTATGAGGAGCCTCCAGAAGACGCTCTACTTCTTCTTTATTCAAAATATCAGGAATTTTTTTCCAGGTTTTGGGAGTCGCTACCGCCCCGGCCGCGTTTTCAGAAACGATCCTTTCCGCCACTAAAAACTTGCAAAATGTTTTAAGCGCGCCTAAATTCCTGGCGATCGAAGATACCGAAAGTCCCTTATCCTTAAGTGTCAGCATAAACTTGGATATATCTTCACCTGTAACTGACTGAATAGTTTTTTTTCGATCTGAAAGATATTTTTCAAATTTTTTGAGATCTTTAGTATATGCCAAAACGGTATTCGCGCTTACACCACGTTCCGCTTCCAAAAAATAGATAAATTGATCAATATACTCATTCATCATAGGTAGGATCACAAATAAGGGTTATTTTGTTTCTCATGTTCAATGGTAGTTTCAGAACCATGCCCGGGCAAAACTCTGCAAAAATCAGGGAGAATCATCAATCTATTGTGAATTGACTCCAATATAGTTCTATGATCGCCACCGGGCAGATCTGTTCGCCCAATGCCTTCGAAAAACAGAGTATCTCCGGAAAAAAGAATATTCTCGAACAAAATAGAAATACTTCCTCCGGAATGTCCGGGAGTGTGTATAATTTTAAACTGAAGCTCTCCTACCCGTACAATGTCCCCATCTTCAAGCAACCTTTCCGCGGATTGGACTTTTACCTTCACCCCGCTAAACGCGGATAGATTTCTACGGGGATCCTGCAAACAAACTTCATCAACACTATGGATCAATACCGGAAACGCGAAAATCGCGTTCCCTAGAATATGATCCGCGTGACCATGTGTGTTTAGAGTATACTCGACTGTTATCTTCTCTTTTTTGATGTAATCAACTATGTTTTTATCATACGCCCCGGGATCTATCAATAATCCTTTATGTGACTTTCGGCAGAAAACAATATAACAGTTAGTATTAAAATCACCCACAATAAATTTTTTCAGAAAAAAAGATCTATTTTCCTCGAAATTCATCTCTTATATGACCTTCCATTTTATTGTAATTAAACCGCGTCCTGATCCCCCGCTGTAAAGTTTCAAGTTTTCTTCTTAACCTGACTTCGTTCCCAGCCGTAACTCTTTCCCTTTTGATCACAGCTTCGATCTCTATCATCTGATCGATAGATCTCTGCAATTTTATAGCTTCGTTCTCAACCAACATCGACTGCATATCCATAAGATTTGACAGGGTTTGCTCTACGGCTACAACTTTTTTTTTGTGATTACTCGCGAGCAACACACTCAAAAATTCCCCATGCCAATTCTTCCAAAAAGTATAACGTTTGGTATATAATTCTATACTTGGAGTAACATCATATTCGCGAACAACGTAATAAGTCTGTGTTTCAATATCTTCTTCTTTAGGTTTCGGAACAAATTTGTCCTTTAGCTGCGCACATCCCGATAAACTAAACGCCAGGAGGATCGCCAATAAAAGAATATGATTATTTTTTCGAAACATCATAAAACTCCTTCTTCTTTCATATTTATCACTGCCCATAGATCAACCTGTTTCCATTTGACACAGGAAGCCCTTCCTTTAAAATAGCATCACGGGCAGCTTCAACATCGTATTCCAAACGGTGAAAACTCACTTCTTGTTTGTCTGTATCATAAGTACAATAACACGCGCGAGGGTCATTATCTCTGGGCTGACCGACACTTCCAACATTTACGACATATCGCGCGTCTTTATCCAAAATAAAGGTTTTGCCCGGCAACCGTTCCACCAAACATTTACTATAACTAAAAACCATCGGAATATGAGTATGCGCTACAAAACAGATTTTTTGCTTTAAAACTTTAAAGGTTCTCCGCGCGTCTGTTTTGTCCAACAAATATTCAAAGCGTTCCGGATCATTCAAACTCCCGTGAACAACGTCAAAATACTCATTTCCAAAAACAAGATCAAGACCATCAAGATAATCCAAACCGCGTTGACTTATATTTTTTTCCGTCCACAAAATAGCCTGAGCGGCATATTGATTAAACCTTGTGATATCTACTTTTTTCACTAACGCGGCATCGTGATTACCAAGAACACATTTCGCGCCCAACTCTCTTACCAGATCAATACACCCCTCGGGATCCGCCCCGTACCCCACGATATCGCCTACACATATAATTTCAGATTTATCATGTCTTGAAAAACCGCGGGCTACGGAATTGAAAGCCTGTATATTTCCATGAATATCAGCAAAAACGATAAATTTCATGACAAAAACTGATACTAGAACATAATATCAAACGATGAGAATTCTCCGGCCGCGGGATCTTTCTCCAACTTATAGTCGGTTATATACCCGCTCATACGATCGTTGATATCACCTAGAAAAGTCGTTATACGATCCCGCGTGCCCTCACAAATTACTTCAACACTTCCATTCGGAAGGTTTTTAACAAATCCAGTAACCCCAAGACGCGCGGCAATATCCTTAGCGGTAAACCTGAAACCCACCCCATGCACATTTCCAGTAAAAACAATATGAGCTCTTTCTAGATTTCTCATATCCCACCTTTCATATTGCCTCACAAAAATGGTCGGGGCGTCGGGATTCGAACCCGAGACCTCCACGTCCCGAACGTGGCACGCTAGCCAGGCTGCGCTACGCCCCGACTTGAGTTGCGTAGGTTCTCAAACACTATTTATACTAATTCTACAAACTTTTAAACACCATAAACCTTATTCTCCTGACATAAAATATTCAGGATCTGTTAAGATCGGATCATAGCCTTGCGGTAAAGGTATCGGGAAGGTAACTATTTCATATGTCCCTACAACTATCCTCTTTAGAACATTAAACGTCCCGTTAAGAGCTCCTACTGTCAACCCTGCCAATATCCCATCTTTTTTTTCGCATTCAGTGATCCCCCTGCCCAACGCGACCGGTGAGGTCAAAACATTTGCCACGCCTCGACCCAGTTTTGTCAACGCGTTATTCCCCGCAAAAGCGGGCGCGGCAAAAGATAAGACTAATACCAAAACAAGTAATATCGCTATATTTTTTTTCATTTCCCCTCCTTCGGTTCTATAATTATACTGTTAAACCTATTATATACAAATCATTTTTTACATAAACCCTTTTTCTCTCAACATATCTTTCGAAATGGAACGTCCCGATCTCTCTTGCTCCTTTGTGGTCAAAGCTTCTCTCCCGGCATACTTCGCGGTCATATCAAATTCCACATTAACATAATCACCCTTCTTTTTGTTTTTAAAAATCGTATTATTAAGAGTATGTGGGATCAGAAATACTCTAAAAAAACCGCGGTTGATCTCTCCCACGGTTAAACTAACCCCATCAATGGCCACAGAACCTCTCATTATTAAATGTTTTTCATCCTCGGACAACATCTCAACATCAAATACCCATCCATCCGAGTTTTTTTGATTCGCCTTTATCCGTCTTTCCCCATCAACGTGTCCGGAAACCATATGTCCACTTATTGTTTCCCCCAACTTAAGAGCGTTCTCAAGATTAACCACATTACCGGTTTTTAAACGTTTTAGATTTGTCATCTTAAACGTATTAGAAACAATATCGAAGATCAGTCCTCTTCCCTTGCCGGTAACACTTAAACATACCCCGTTCACCGCGATACTATCGCCCAAAGAAATATCTTTGTTGACCGTACCGCACTCTACGGCAAGCTGTGCCGCGGATCCAACCCGTTTTATGCTTTTAATTTTACCTACTTCCGCTACTATACCCGTAAACATTTGTCCTCACTTTTTCACATAAGCCGTTACTAACATGTCCCGGCTCAAACTTGTTACTGTTATTCCGTGTAATTTGACCGCTCTTTTTATCGTAGATACACCTTTTCCTTTTATCGAAGAAAAACTTCCACCCAGAAGTATCGGCGCGATAAAGAACATTACTTCATCTACCAAAGATTCATCTATCAAACTGCCTATTAGTTCACCCCCACCTTCCACAAAAATATTTATAAACCCTTTTTCCGCTATTTTTTTTAACGCCTTTTTGACAGGAACTCTACCGGACTTACTTTTAAGAATTATAACGTCTATTCCATTTTTTTTTAATTTGAATATTTTCTTCTCATCCGCTAGCTCCGTGGTACATATTATTACCGGAGACTTCCCTGAAGTCTGAACAAGATTTGATCTGACATCAATACTAAGCCGTGTATCAAGAACGATTCGAGCCACACGAGCGGCACCATTAGATAAGAGCATGGGATCGTCCTTGCGAACTGTATTCGCTCCAACCATGATCGCGTCATACTTCCCCCGGATCTGTTTTACATATCCGCGTGACGAGGCGGATGATATCCATTTTGAGGTTCCATCGGCCGCGGATATCTTTCCATCAATGGATTGCGCTAATTTTATCGTAAGATAAGGCTCTCCCGTAACGATGTATTTTACATATTTCTTATTCAGATCTTTCGCTTCTTTTTTATACAGACCGACCTCCACTAAAATCCCGGCTTTTTTTAAACATCTCACTCCTTTACCATGATTTATAAGGTTAGGATCTTTCATGGCAATATATACTTTTTTTATACCACTTTTTATTATCGCGTCGGTACAGGGACCGGTTTTTCCAAAAGTACTACACGGTTCCAAAGTAACGAACATTTCCGAGCCGGAACATCTCTTCCCGGCATTTTTTATGGCGTTAACTTCCGCGTGAGGCATACCTGCTTTTGCGTGATACCCTTTTCCTTCGATCTTCCCGTTTTTAACGATAACCGCGCCGACCATCGGGTTAGGATAAGTTTTTCCCTCAGCTTTTCCCGCAAGATCCAAAGCAGTTCTCATGTATTTTTTTTGTAATGTTTTATTGATGCTTCTCCTTAAAACCTTCCGGACGCCGCTCTGAGTTTCTCCACAATTTCACGGCTTACACGAACTTCTCCCATAAGTATACGTCCACGCGGCTTCCCATGACAATCTGAACCGCCGGTAACCAAAAGCCCGTATTGTTCCGCGATAGTTTGATATCTTAAAATTTCGGCATTCCTATGTTTCGAATGATAAACCTCAAGTCCGGCAACACCTGCCTTAACATAATCTCCGATACGTTCATCAACCTT
The DNA here is from genome assembly GCA_023142805.1 of Candidatus Omnitrophota bacterium. Taxonomy (GTDB): domain Bacteria; phylum Omnitrophota; class Gorgyraeia; order Tantalellales; family Tantalellaceae; genus JAGLIU01. The sequence continues at coordinate 12,022 of JAGLIU010000255.1, forward strand.
CGTCGCCCCCGGATGAGCAAGTACAGCCACTCCACGCGCGCTGGTGATCATCTTTACCGCGTCTTTATAATCCAGGTGTTTATGCTTCACACAACACGAACTTTTGTCTCCGATATATCTGTCAAACGCTTCCTTTGTATGTTTGACTACTTTTTCTTCAACCATAACTCTTGCCAGATGAAGCCTTCCGACAGTATTTTCTTTTTTTACTCCGAAAACTTTATCTTCCGGAATACTTATGTTCTTCTCGGATAAAAGCGCGAGTATTCGTTCCATCCTTTTTATTCTTTCTCGACGCATTTCTCCCAAACTCTCGACCAGATCAATATTTGTATGATCTATAAAATATCCGAGAATATGGATTTCCTTGTCACCATCCGCCGCGGAGATCTCTATCCCGGGAATAATCTCAAGATCCGTCCCCCGGGCCGCCTCTATAGCCCGCTGTACTCCCGCAATATTATCATGATCAGTTATCGCAATCGCTCCTAACTTAAGTTCAAGCGCTCTCTGGACAACCGTTTTAGGTGAAAACAATCCATCCGAATAATCTGTATGTATATGAAGATCCGCAAATTCTTTATTCTTTGATATCATTGTTTGATCTTTCTCTTTTGTCTTTGACCTTGTCAAGAATTCCGTTAACAAACTTACTTGAATCTTTATCCCCATACTTTTTTGCCAACTCTACCGCCTCATTAATGATCACTTTTGAAGGAGTTCCGGGAAGATACAATAATTCGAAGGACGCGATCCTCAAAATGTTTCTATCAATCGTAGCCATTCTTTCTAATTGCCAATTTTTGGCAAAACCCGATATTACTCCGTCGATCTCCCCTTGATGTTCCCCGACCCCAAAAACGATCACTTCGGAAAAACTCCGAATATCCTCACTGCTTGGATCATTGTTTTCCCAATATTTCTTAACCGATTCCCGCCCCGTTTCCTTTGACACATCACTGGCGTAAAGAATTTTGAGCGCGGCTTCTCTTGAAAGTGTACGTTTTCTCATCATCCCTCTCTTTTTTATATTTCTCCGTAAAGATTGCTCATTTCAATAGCGGTTTGAGCGGCATCTCTGCCTTTATTCCCACTTTTTGTACCGGCGCGTTCCAACGCCTGCTCAAGATTATCAGTGGTTATTATGCCGAAAACACACGGCACATCACTATCCATCGCGACTTTCGCGACCCCTTTTGCCGCTTCCGAGGCAATGAGATCAAAATGAGGAGTTTCTCCTCTTATGATGGCTCCTAAACATATAATAGCATTAAACTTCCCTGAATTCGCCATTTTTTTTGCAAGCATTGGGGTCTCAAACGAACCCGGAACCCAAACCACGGATACATCCTTTTCCTTTGTCCCGTGTTTGATCAGGGTGTCAATCGCACCGTCAAGAAGTTTCGCTGATATAAACTCATTAAATCGAGAGACAACAATACCAAATTTTTTATCTGTAGCTATCATCCCTCCTGTAACCACTTTTCCTTTACTCATTTTTCCCTCCTTATTTTTACACATAAAAATTATCCCTGCTCTACCAAAAAGAAAAAGATCTTACGCCTGTTATACTTTCTTTAATTTATGTCCCAGCCTTTTTTTCTTTGCTTTCAGATATTTTTTGTTCGCGGCCACGGGAGATATTTCCAACGGAACGCGTTTTACAACCTGCAAACCATACCCTTTCAACCCAATTATTTTTCGAGGATTATTAGTCAAAAGTTTAATTTTTTTCAGCCCAAGATCCGCCAATATCTGTGCCCCGATCCCATAATCCCTGAGATCAGCCTGAAACCCCAATTTTTCATTCGCGTCAACCGTATCTAATCCCGCGTCCTGAAGCTCATAAGCTCTTATTTTATTGAGAATACCTATACCTCTGCCTTCCTGCGCCAGATAAAGAACGACACCTTCGCCTTCTTTTGATATCATTTTCATGGCTTTTTCCAGTTGATCCCCACAATCACAACGCAAAGAATGAAAAATATCTCCGGTAAGACACTGTGAGTGAACTCTCACTAAAGTCTCCTTTTGTGTAAGCTTTCCTTTAACTAAAGCCAAATGCTGATAATTGTCAATCTTTGATGAATAGGCATGCAGCCTAAACTCCCCGAACTGAGTAGGAAGCTCTGCTTCAGCCACCTTTTTTATAAGCTTTTCCTTTTCTCTGCGATATCGTATCAAATCTACGATCGCGCATATTTTAAGATCATGCTTACGCGCGAATTTAACCAAATTTGGCATTCTTGCCATGGTTCCATTCTCATTCATTATCTCACATATAACCCCAACCGGAGAAAGCCCGGCAAGTTTCATTAAATCTACACTGGCCTCGGTATGTCCCGCCCTTACAAGCACACCTCCATTTTTAGACCTCAATGGAAATACATGTCCCGGCCGCGTAAAATCTTTGGAAACCGCTTCCGGATCAGAAAGAAGCTTAACGGTTCTAGCTCTATCACCGGCGGAAATACCGGTAGTTACATCTTGTGCGGCATCAACAGACACTGCCCAGGCCGTTTTATACGGATCCCTGGAATCCCCGCGCAATAAATGCAAATCCAATCTATCCGCGATGTTATCTTCCATGGGAACACAAATAAGTCCACGCCCGTATTTTGCCATAAAATTTATCTTCTTGGCGGTTATTTTCTCCGCTGACGATATCAAATCCCCTTCGTTCTCCCTGGAAGGATCATCTACGACAACTACCATCCTACCCCGTTTTAGATCTTTTAACACATCTTCTATTTTATTCAGTTCCATATCCCGTCTCTCCTAACCTTCCCTCTCCCAAATGTTACATTTTCTTGCCAGGCAAGAAAATGTAACATTTGGGGTGCTAGCAATATGTTCTCCTATCAAAACTTGAATCCTCTAGCCGCCTGCTCAGATCCCTCGACTTCGTTCCTCGCTACCGC
>JAGLIU010000256.1 GCA_023142805.1 Candidatus Omnitrophota bacterium
TATATAGAAATTGATAAAAAGTTTTTCAGACCCGCGGAAGTTGATCTTTTAATAGCTGATTGTTCAAAAGCTGAAAAGGAATTAAATTGGAAGTATGGATTAACTTTTGAGGAGCTTGTAAAAGAGATGGTTCAAAAAGATCATGAATTTTTCAGCAAAAATAACAATGAATAAATTGATAAAAATAAAAAGGAGAAAAAATGCAAGTACCATTGTTAGATCTTAAAAGTCAATACAACTCGATCAAACCAGAGATAGATGAAGCAATCAGTCGTACAGTAGAAACACAAAATTTGATTTTATCACAAGAAGTAAGTGATTTCGAAAAGGAGATTGCTGAATATTCCGGTGTGCCATATACGGCAGGCGTAGCCTCCGGAACAGATGCTTTAATCCTTGCTTTAAAAGCGATAGGAATAGGTTCCGGAGACAAAGTAATTACAACTCCTTTTACTTTTTTCGCGACAGGAGAAGCTATTTCTATGTTGGGAGGTATTCCGGTGTTTGTTGATGTTGATCCTGAGACATTTAATATTGATCCAAAAAAAATAGAAGAAGTTTTAGAGAAGGAGCAGGGGAAAGGCGCTAAAGCTATTATACCGGTACATCTTTATGGACAATGCGCGGATATGGATAGTATTGTGGCTATTGCCGATAAGTATGATCTTAAAATTGTTGAAGATTGCGCGCAGGCTATCGGGGCTACTTATAAAGGACGTCAAGCCGGCAGTTTTGGGTCAGCGGGATGTTTAAGTTTTTTTCCTAGTAAAAATTTAGGAGGTTTTGGGGACGGAGGTATGGTTGTTTCGACAGATTTAGCTGTAATTGATAAAATAAAAAGTCTTCGAGTTCATGGAAGTCGAAGAAAATATATACATGATGAATTAGGATGGAATTCACGTTTAGATAGTCTTCAAGCCGCGGTTCTCAGAGTTAAATTGAAGAAACTTAACGAGTGGCTTGATGGCCGAAGGAGAAATGCCGAAAAATACGATCAGGCTCTTTCTTCGTTAGGTATAGTTACCCCAAAAGTTGATGAGGGGAATGTACATACATATCACCAATATACGATACTTGTAGATAGCCGTGATGATCTTATGGAATACTTGGATAGTAAGGGAATAGCCGCGAGGGTATATTATCCCGTTCCATTACATTTACAACCGTGCTACCAATTTCTGGGATATTCAGAAGGGAGTTTGCCCGTTTCTGAAGAATTGTCCAAAAAAGTACTTTCATTGCCGATATATCCGGAGCTTACAGATGAAAAAACAAATTACATTATAGAAAATATCGCAAATTTTTTTAAAAACAGGGAAAATTAATGAAACTTTCGATAGTTATTCCGGCCTACAACGAGGCTATGAGGATTGAAAATACGCTTAGCGGTATTAAGTCCTTTATGGATAACAAAAAGATTAGTTATGAAGTAATTGTTGTAGATGATGGCAGTACGGATGAAACTTCAAAAATATCTAAAAAAAGTTCTTTGGCAAAAGCGGGATGTTTGAAGGTCTTAAAAAATGATAATAATTCAGGTAAGGGATACTCTGTTAAAAGAGGTGTTGATGAAGCTAGTGGCGAATTAATTCTTTTTTCTGATGCGGATATGTCAACCCCGATTGATGAGTTTGATAATCTATCGAAGATGTTAGATGATGGGTTTGACGTTGTAATCGGGTCGAGAGCGTTGGGGTCATCTGACGTTATTATCAAACAACCTTTTTACCGTCAAACCATGGGAAGAATATTTAATTTTGTTTTACACACGCTTTTAGGTGAAAAATTTAAAGACACCCAATGTGGTTTTAAGCTTTTTACGAAAAACGCGGCTAAGAACATTTTTAAGGAAATTTCAATAGATGGATTTGCTTTTGATGTTGAAGCTCTTTCTATAGCGCGTAAATATGGATATAAAATTGTTGAAGTGGGCGTAAAATGGGAAAACTCTAATGGAAGTAAGGTACATCCGGTGCTTTCTTCATTGGAGATGCTAAGGGATATTATAAGAGTTAAATTAAACGATCAATGAAATCCTCGGTTGACAAAAAAACGTTACTATATGGGATAATATTTCTGGGTATTATTCTCCGGGTATGGGGAATAAGTTTTGGTCTTCCATATCAGTTTCATCAAGATGAAAGTATAATAGTTAACCATGCCATGGCATATGGTACGGGTGACTTGAATCCGCATTTTTTTTCGATCCCACCGTTTACTTCATATTTGGTTTTTATATTCTATGGGGTTATGTTTATATTAGGGAAGTTTATAGGTATATGGAATTCCGCTTATAATTTCGCGCTTCACTTTTTTAAAGATCCGACTATTTTCTATTTAGCCGGTCGATTTTTGATCGGAGTCATCCCGGGGGTAGGATGTATATATTACACCTATCGTATTAGTAGAAAATTTTTCACAGAAAAAACCGCGTTATATGCGGCGGCGGTTATGGCGGTTTCCTTTCTAAATGTTATCAATTCTCATTATATATATACAGATATGATCTTAGTGTTTTTCATCCTTTTGGCAACTGACGGTATATATTCTATCTACAGAAGAGGTAGTTGGAAAGATTACTGTCGTGCGGGGATACTGATCGGACTCGCTGTAGGAACAAAATATAATGGGGCGTTACTTTTGGTGCCATATTGCGTTACACATTTTGTTTTAGCAAAGTCTGAGGGTATGAATTTTAGAAAATTATTTCTAGCCGGAAAATTTTGGATAGGACTATTATGCGTGATGGGTGTGTTTGTAGTTGTTAATCCTTTTAGCGTGCTTGATCATCAAGGTTTTTTTAGCTCTGTGTTAAAGCAGGGTGGTGCTTTTTCCGCTACGGGGTGGAAACATCACATATTTTATTCTTTGGCGGAAGGATTTTCTTGGAGACTTACTGTTTGCGGGATTGTTGGGCTAATTTTAATTTTTAAAAAAAATACATGGGGTAAAATTTTAATTTCTTTTCCCTTAGCATATTATGTGGTTTTAGTCTTTAAAAGCCAATCTTTTGCAAGGTACGTACTGCCGATAGTGCCTTTTCTATCGATAGGTTGTGGATATTTGTTTTTTAATTTTTTACCTGAAACACTTTTAGAAAAAAAGAAAAATGTCAAAATTTTTGTTATATCAGTGGCTATAT
>JAGLIU010000257.1 GCA_023142805.1 Candidatus Omnitrophota bacterium
TGGTAGATTTTAGTAAAAGATTTTTAGAAAAAACACCGATCCCGGATGGAGTAAGGCCATATACTATTTCCAAGCTACTCGGAGAAGCATTCGCTTTGAAAATGAAAAATTCAATTAATATCAGAATAGGAAATGTTTATGGTCCTGAATGCCATGTTCATAATAGAATATACGGACTCATTTCAAATAGGATGAAAGATGAACAAATGGAAGTTTTCGATGAAGCCATAGATTGTATATATATCGAAGATGCGACAGAAATATTGGCAAAGCTATCTGGCGAATTAATGCCTCCCAGAGATTTTGCTTTAGTAACGGGTGAATTAACGCCGTTAAAAGCTTTAATTTCAAGTATCAAAAAAATAACACCGGAAAGTAAAGGAGATTTTACTTTTGCGGGGTCAAGACAGGAAACACCATTATTGGAGAATAAGGCCTCAAGGCAATTATTGGGGAGAGATTTTACGCCTCTTTCAACGGGTTTGTCGTTGACTGTTAATTTCTATCGGGCAAAAATGCTCGCGGAAAAAGTCCCAATTCTAGAAAAACTTCTATATAAATTTTTGTCTGTGGAATCATTACGGAAAGTAATAAGCTGTGTAGATGTATCATTGACGGGGGATTTCAACGGCAACGCGCGGATTAAAAAAACTATTAATAACATTAACGCTATCGCATGTGCCGCTCTACGAAAAAATATTGCAAATTGGGAAGAGTTTGTAGCGGCGACAAAACCGGTTTTCAGCGAAATAAAAAAATTAAATGACATATTGTTATCTATAGATCAAGATGAGAGCGTTCTTAAATTGTCAAGCATGTTGTATATAAATTTCATAAAAGAGTTCAAGATATTCGCGGAGGGAAAGGCTGGCGAAGAAGCTATAGATAAAATTCTAAAATATTGCAATGATGAAATAGACGCGATGTTAATTGGCGTGAGTCTTGAATATAATGTACAAAAGATGAAAAAATGGTTTATTCAAAAAGGGTATTGTGTTTTGGTTGGTGAAAGCGGGATCTTTAAAAGAATACATTTTCATGAAATTCTTGAGAATGAAGAATACGAAGTGAATGGCGAAAAATTTAATTATTATTTCATGAAACCTTTTGGGAATATTCATCAGTCTGTTAGAAGGTCGTATGCTTGGTCTGAAAGAGGAGATAATAATATATTTGTAGTTTTAAGTGATGAGCTCAAAAGCACGGATAAAGGGATACAAGGAACTTTACAGGGGACCCCATATTATATTTCAGAAAAATTAAGAAAAGAGTTTTACGAAAATAATTTTGAAAAAAGTGTAAGAGACTTTAAAAAAATGGATAATCTATCTGCCGATATTATCCGTGAAGAATTTCAAGGTATGGATGAAACTAAAATTATAAGATGTCTTGTAGATGACGCTAAAGAGCATGAAAAGAGACATCAATCCAACAAACTTTTAAGAATAATTGGATATGGTAATGAGGTTCAAGAACATGAAGAAACATCAGCGTTTTTCGCGGAAATCGCGAACGCGAAATGTCCAAAATATACTTTGATCAAATTAATTTCCTATTGTATAAATTATCTTAGTCTTTCTTCCTCAAGTTTACATGGAACCGCGGCATGGCATGTGATATTTCCGGAACTTTTTCCTGAGATCATGAAAGTTTCACGGGTAATCGAGAATAAAGACAGATTAGAGGAGATTTTGAATGTGGTAAAGAATATATCCGCAGATGAGTTGAGGCAGCGAGCTGAAAGAGCCCATCTGAAATTATTCAATCGCCCGACGGTAGAGGCGAGAAAAGTTAATAGACTTCGAGAAAATGAACGTTCTAATATCGGTCAACTTATTGATAAAACAATCACTGAGATCAGCGCGGGAGAAACTCCCGATTGGATGGCTCAGAACTTTCAACCGGGACTGGAAACAGTTGATGAAGAGTTCAAGGGAGATATTGCTACTGTTAGAAAAAGATTGCCGGCAAAGAAGAAGCTTAGTTTAGCGACAGAAGATGAAGAAGTTCTCGCGCGTGTTGAACAAGCACTTGATCAATTGGTTGTTCATCCTAAAGCGGGAGAACTTACCTGGCTGCAATTAGAAGCGGTCGGAGATATCTTGCTCAGACGTGTAACCGGGAATGATGATATTTATCAAGAGCATAAACAACAAATGGATAATACGGTAAACTCTTTATATCAAGAGATCCGTGAGAAGGTTATAGCTATTGAAGGTTTTGATGAAGCTTTTCGTGAGGCTATGATTTACGCGGGAATAGTTAACTTATTGGATCTATCCCATATAGGCGGTATTGGTCAGGTTGATGAAGTGATGAATGATTTCGCTGAGTTTAAACGGAAAATACGTGATTTACATGCAAAGGTTAATAAAGACGGTGTTATTGTCGATGAGCTCGATACTTTTCTTACGAGATTAAAACAACAACCTGACGGAAGAGTGCTTTATTTTCTAGATAATCATGGAGAAGTCATTTTAGATCAAATAGTTATCGAGTTATTATTACGGGTCGGATATAAGGTTTCAGTTGTTGCCAGAGAAAGCGTTGTACGCGATGATGTGACACGAGACGAGGCGATAGAAATATTCGGGAATAACGCAATTTTTAGCGAGTATTTAGAAAACAATAGTTTGAAAATTGTTACAGACGGATCCTATTTGTTGGGGGCGGATCTTACTAAAACTGAAAAGCACTCAGATTTTCAAACAGCCTGGAAAGAATCTTTTATCGCGATAAGTAAAGGCGCGGGAAACCGTCGTTCAATGTTTGGACAGTGTTTATCTATGCCGATGCTTTTTACTCAAATGATGAAGAAATCAAGCAGTGGATATAGGCAGATAGAAAATGTGAGAGGAGAAGAAATTGGAAATCGTAAAGATTACGACTTACTCTTAGCGTATCAATCTTCGAAAGGTTTCGATAAACCTTTTGAAATCGCACGGAGTTTAATTCCGCGACAATATCGAGGTAACGGTATAAATCAAGAAACGTTAACTAATGCGTTACGTGAAGCTGGCTGTTCGCAAATAGATCCGGTAAAAATGGATGAGAAAACAGCTTTCATTTTTTCCGAAAAAGCTGTTTTTGATAATGGATTAGGAATACTATTGCCAAAACTTGCTAAAGCCGGCATAAAAATCGCGGTAATCGCGAGAAATGCCCGGGAAAGAGAGTTAATAGAAAAATTAAATAATACAGAACTTGCCGGAGAGAAGAATAAAATCGTTTGTGCTGATAGCGTTATGGAGGCAACTTCGCTGGTAAAAGGAGTTGCACGTTTTTATTATTTCAAACTTGAAAATGACCCTGAAGAAAGCATGCCTGCCAATGTTGCTCTGATCGATTCATTTGTTGTTAAACAAATTATAGAAGCCATAGGAAAAGCTTCCGGCCTAGATATTGGAATGATCGAAAGATTGCATGAAGCCGCAAGACAATTCGCGATCGCGGCCTAATTTTGGTGGTATTTTGGTGTCTAGGCCTTATACACAAAAAACGCCAAATTTTTTATTATCATTGGATCCCGGATATCCTGTCTTCGCCAGGATTCCGGGATGACGATTTCCCTTTTTTCTTCTCAGCCAGGATTCCGGGATGACGACAAAGGGAAAGTAGGTAGAAGTTAACTCCGA
>JAGLIU010000258.1 GCA_023142805.1 Candidatus Omnitrophota bacterium
CCAGGATCAAACTCTCCAGTTTGATCTAATTTTATTTGACCCACATGCTTTGGTTACCTAAATTTCAAAGAACTGCGCAAATAAAAGAGTATCATCTTTATGATACTCTTTTTAAACTCGCCGCACTGTTTCAAATGTTTTTCCCATGTGCGTGAATGTCATTCTACATAAATACTAAATAAAGTCAAGTGCTTTTTTTTATTTTTTTTATTTTCATTTTATAGATCTTCAATGTCTTCACTTTACACCCAAAACACGGAGAAAAATAATATCATCTTACGTCCGATCCCCGTTTGTTTATTTGAATAAAAATAACCGTCGACTTGTATCTGAGGCGGAATTTTTTTTCAACACGCTAATATTAAATTTCAACCATTCTTACTTCTTTACTATCTTACAAAACTTGCGTTTACCGACCTTAAGAATAGACCCGTTTTTGGAAAGAGATATATTTTCCCGCACATCAACGATCTTTATACCATCTACAGACACGGCCTTCTGAGAAATAAGTCTCCTGGCCTCGGAGGTCGATGACGCGAATTCCGCTTTTATTATAAGGTCTATAATATTTACCATGACCTCCGATATCCGCACCTCGGGCATATCTTCAGGCAGCCCCTTTTTCGCGAAAACTGTATCAAAATGAAGTCTTGCTTTTTCAGCCGCGTCCAATCCGTGATATTCGGTTACAATATTTTTTGCCAGAAAAACTTTCGCTTCTTTGGGATGCTGAATGCCTTTCTCTACATCTCTTTTTAACGGATGATAATCTATATCCGTGAGCAGTTCATAATAGCGCCACATCGCTTCATCGGAAATAGACATAAGCTTACCGAACATCTCTTCAGGGGCTTCATCAATGCCAACATAGTTATTTAAAGATTTTGACATTTTCTGAACACCGTCCAACCCCTCAAGTATAGGCATAGTTATTATGACCTGCGGTTCCTCTCCATAGTTTCGTTGTAGATCCCTGCCTACAAGCAAATTAAATTTCTGGTCCGTCCCTCCCAATTCAACATCGGCTTTCATAACAACAGAATCGTATCCCTGAAAAAGCGGATACAAAAATTCCATAATACTTATCGGCATGTTGTTTTTATATCTATTAAGAAAATCATCTCTCTCCAGCATACGGGCTACCGTATACCTGGAAGTAAGATCAAATATGCCTTCTGTCCCAAGTTTCTCACACCATTTGGAATTAAACAAAACCTTTGTCTTGCTCTTATCCAGTATCTTGAATATCTGTTTTTTATAGGTCTTGGCATTCAGGGCGACTTCTTTCGCGCTAAGATGGGGCCGTTCCTTGGACTTCCCTGAAGGGTCCCCTATCCTGCCTGTAAAGTCTCCGATAAGAAAGTTCACGTCATGACCAAGCGTCTGGAAATGCCGCATTTTCCTGAGTAACACCGTATGTCCCAGATGTATATCAGGCGCGGAAGGATCAAACCCGGCTTTAATAACAAGCGGCCTGTCTTTCGAGAGCTTTTTCTTAAGCTCCTCAAGGTCTATTACCTCTTCCGTCCCTCGTTCAATTATTTTTAGCTGTTCATTTATAGTCATCATAACGCGCCTACTTATATTTCAAAGCTTTTCTTATTTTGATAAACAAAATTTCCGGATCAATGGGTTTTTCTATATAATCGACAACTCCCATTTTATACGCTTTAAGTTTATCCCCTTTTTTATCCAGTGCCGAGAGAATAATAATCGGAATGTTCTTGCCTTGAGAATCTCCATTTAATATCTCACATACATCTAATCCGCCTATCATAGGCATTATTAAATCTAACAGAATAAGGTCCGGCCTGAATGTGTACACTTTATCAAGTACTTCCCTCCCGTCAGATATACCTAAAATCTCAAATTCTCCGTTTTCTTCCAAATTAAGTTTTAACATCGTCCTGAAATCAGATTCATCATCTATGATCAAGATTTTTCTTTTCTCCACCGTCCGCTCCTCCCGCTACTTTTACAGCTACTGTCGCTTTGGTTCCTTTGCCTTTTTCACTTTCTATTTTTATAAACCCTTTATGCATCATAATTATGCTGCGTGTTACCGAAAGCCCTAAACCGGTTCCCTCACCGGGTTTTTTCTTCGTAAAGAACGGATTAAAAATATTCTTAAGATCATCCTCATCTATCCCTGACCCGGAATCACATATTTCAGCGACAACTATTTCATGTTCGGGATCCATAATATCATATGCTTCCTGACCAAGCCTATCACTTATTTCATCAACCCTTAAAGAATATGTGCGCAGAGTGATCTGTCCTCCATTTTGCATAGCATGTATCGCGTTCATTATAAGATTTATAAAAACCTGCTCCATCTTTCGCATATCTACACGAACCGGAGGAAGATTATCTTGGAAATCCCTGATTATCGTTATCCCTTTTTGTTTTACCCCATGTTGAATCAGAGGAAGCGTTACTTCAATGATCGCGTTAAGATCCTCCTTCACCATGTTTAGAGATGACTGTCCGGAAAAATCCACTAATCCTCGTATAATGTCATCCGCACGCTTAACACTTTTAACTATGGTCTTAACAGTGTTTATTACGTACTCATCTTCTTTCCCATTTTTAAATTTTTTCTCCAAGAACTTAGCTCCTAAAAGAATAATCCCTAATGGATTTTTAACTTCATGGGCAACCCCGCTGGCTAATTGCCCTACCGCCTGCATTTTCTCGGACTGGATAAGTTGATCGTAGGCTAACTGAAGATTCTCCGTCATCTTGTTAAAGGAAGAAGCAAGCTGTCCGAACTCATCATTTGAATCAATCTTTACCTTATAGGATAAATCTCCGCGCGACACCTTTTCCGTACCCTTAACAAGCCGCATTACCGAAATCGCGATCATCTCAGTGATCTTATATGTAACAAAAAAAGTCAACAAAACCGTAACAATTATTAGAATTAAATTCACGCTCTGCGTATTAGAGGCCAGATTATCTATAGCGGAAAACCCTAATGATACACGTGAGATCTCTTCATTCCTAAGGTCGCTTATTAAAACAAGAATCTCCTTTTCCATCACTTTTAGATCCTTTTTCAAAAAGTCCATGGATACTTCAGAATTTTCGATCTTTGTTTTCACTATAATTTCAGCCTCTTCAACATACCTGTTTAATAAGACTTTTAATTCCCGGAGACCGGCCTTAAGAAAAGTTTCATCAACTAAACCTGTCTCACCCAAAAACCTTTCTGAATATTTCGATATAAGAATATCAAGTTTTTCTTTCAATACGCAAATATTTTCTTGAGTTGCCGGAGTACCCATCTCATTCACAAGCTGGCATATATATTTCTCTATTGTTCTGATCCCTTCCTCTATTTCTATCGAAAATATAAGACCCTCAAAGTCCCACCGCTCTAACTGCCTTGAGTATCTTTTAATATCATGCATAGACCAGGATCCATAAATAGAAACAGCTATCGCTATGAGCAGAATTGTGCCATAAGCGGCAATCATCTTATCTCTTATTTTCCACCTCTTAATAACATTGAGCATATCTTTTATTCTCTCCTTAGATCCTCGAAAACTATATCAACCGAACAAACAGCTTTTTTTGCCGCTAAGCTATCTCATAAAACTTCTTCTAGTTATCGGACCCTCCGGTCTTATTATACTCCATAACGATCATTTACCGAATTATTTTATCCACATCAACTACCATAAAAGACTTTATCGATCCTCATTTTCAGAATTCTTCCGAAATAACAGCAAAACCTGTTTTTCCTCATTTTTCCCGACGAATTAAACTCCCGCTGATTTCCAAATCTTTTTCATCCTTTACCCTTATCGTAATAAACCAATTTACCGTCCGAAAAATCCCTTAAATGTTTCAGTTGATTTCCTTATAACGCTACCGCCCGGACATATTCAGCAACGCTTACCATCATAGATAAGTTTATTAACAAACAAAACAAATAATTTTCACGTATTTTACTCACTCGTAAACACTAACTCTAATCTTTCTTTAAGTCCTGATGAATATGAAACATCTCCTCCGTCACCCACTACTATAAGCTCCAAATCCTTGATCTTTTCAACAATTTCTAAACTTTTATCTTTTCCTAAAACAAAAAAAGCTGTCGCCCAGGCATCAGCTATCATAGGATCCGGATACATAACAGTTATTCCTGAGATCCCTTCCGTAGGGTATCCTGTTCTCGGATCAAATATGTGATGATACTTTTTCTTTTCCTCTTCGAAAAACCTTTCATAATTACCTGAACCTACTACAGAGAAATCTTCCACTTCCACATATCCCAAGACATTATTCTCCCCCGGCATTCTAATTCCAACTTTCCATGGAGCGCCTTGCTTTCGCCCTAAGGCATAAATATCACCTCCGGCATCTATAACAGCGGATGTTATCCCTAATCTCTTGAGTGTCGAAACACCTTGAGAAACTACATACCCTTTTGCTATCGCCCCAAGATCTATTTTTACGTTTTTGTTATCTTTTTTCAGAGTTTCTTCTGTGAAAACAAGATGATCATACCCTACATTTTTCAGAACTTCTTCTATCCTGCGGGCACTAGGTCTGTGAGGTGTCCCCTTATAAAATCCCCAAAGCTCAAGCAAGGGAGATATCGTTATATCAAACGCGCCTTCTGAACCTTCACTTACTTTAAGGGCCGCGCCCACCACATCAAGTATCTCCGGATCCTGAATATAAAGGTTTTCCTCATTAAATTTGTAAATAGGGCTGTTCTCATCACGTAAGTTGAATTTACGAGCTGTTTCCTCCATACGATCTAAAACTTTGTCAATAATTTCAGAAGAATTATCCTGAGTAAAAGGTATATGTACGGTTACATACGTATCCATCAGAAATCTGGTTTGTTTATCTATACGGTTTTTTTTTAACACATATATCTTGATTCCTGATAATATGACCAAAAGCCCCACTAGAGCTATTAAAACAAGTTTGACTACACCTTTTCCCAAAAATACCTCTTAAATTAGAACGTTGTTCTCCACCCTATTATGCCCTATTATAACCTGCTTCTTCAAAATTATCAGGTCTATTCCCCTCAACATTAACAGCCTCCGTTTGTTCCATCGGATTCATACTCACCCGTAAAGACCATATATCTTCCTCTGCCGATCACATTATTATTATTTCACACACATTGTAGCAAAAACAGCGTATATAGCGAACCATTAACCCTTTTGCCTTCTATTTTTAAGTATAACCATTATTATCACAAGTATCGCGATCGGTACAGCCACAACCAGAAATAGTATGAATTCAGCGGAAATTGTTTCAAACCAGTTTTTTTTCTTATCTTGTTCTCGGCCAACAGCCCTTCTGATCAAGCTTGATAATCCTAAAAGACCCGGCGCTTCCATAATAAAATACGTCTCAACACTTATTACATCAACATCATCGCCAATTTTGAACACTCCTTTTCCAATAGTATAATTAACTGAACAGTTTTTTAACCTTGACCCGTCAGCAAGTTGTAACCCACGCCACCCGCTTACTTCATCTATACTACCAATATTTTCAAAAGTGACATCTTCCCCGTAAGAAGCATCTCCACTGGACGTGAACACAATAGTTCCATCAGACGCGTCAGATCCTTCGGCTATTATCTTACCCCTTATAACCGCGTCCCTCGCGGCTTTCACAACAGTCCCGGGCTCTAAAGAAAGACTCACCCCCGCCGCTACCTCCAGGGAAGATACTGAATATACACCACTATCCCAGGTAACATCACGCGTTATCTTATTCCCTTCTATCTTTATTGAATTTCCTTCGCCGTTATCCTGAAGTTCATTTCCGGTAATATTACTGTCTGAACCGGCCACAATAGCATGGGAAGCGTTCCGTGAAATCTTATTTCCTATAATATCCGCGTAACTTTTCTTGCCGGAATCATAACTATACATACCATTTTTTTTGTTCCTTGATATTTTGTTGCCGGAAATCAAAGTTTTACTTTCAGCTTTTATACCTATACCGTTATAAGCGTTATCCGTTATTTGATTATTCTCAATAAAAGTTTTACCACTGACCAAAACAGCGTCATTTTCATCCCTACCGGCGTTTTTTATCCTGCAATTTTTGAGACGTGACCCGTCTTCCGCCTTAAGCCCCAACCAGTCTCCCGATTCGGGATTTTTTTGTGACGACAAAAATTTTATAGGTTTATCCGGTGTTCCTTGAGCATTTATTCTACCTGAAACAAATGACTGGCCTTTTTTAAATAAGATGTCCGTCCCCGGTTCTATAGTTAAAGTAACGCCTTTATCAACAGTTACGCCTCCACTTACCAAATACGGCCCTTTTTCTGAAGTTAGAACAGTATCTTCTCGTATCCTGTTAGGCACATCCGTACCGGATAAAGACCCAACAATGGAGGAAACTTCCTCGGAAAAAGCAGTTTCGTAATCAGGGAAAACAGCCGTAACTCTATAAAAAAACTCTTCGTTACCGGCATCCATATCTGTATAGCTATTAGCTTTAACGGGAGACGAATTAACTTTTTCATAAGAAGTGCCTGAAACTGTACTTCGATATACATTATACCCTATAACATTTCTAACCTCTGACGCGTCCCACGTTATAGCCGAAGATCCTGCTTCACGCTCAACACGTGTATTCTGGGGGAACTCAAGCACTTTCACTTCCCCCCTTTTAACGGGAAAACACGTAATATGAAAAACCAAAGGTTTACTCATCGCTCCCCATATATTTTTGGCTCTCACAACTAACGTATTTAATCCCTTCTTCAAAAGATATTCTGTCTCCCAATTGGATGAAGGAGTAGCTTTAGCAACCTCTTCACGATTAATATAGACCGAAGAATATGGATCTTTCTCCCCACGCAAAGGTTCATAACGGTTGTTAGTATAATTATACAGCTGATTCACTCTAGGCGTTGAAGGCACCTTTACATCACCGTTTATGAGTACCCTTATATTATTCCGCTTTATATTCAATATGACCGCGTCTTTTTCCCAAATTACCGTGTTGTTATAACTCACGGTCAAATGTCCCTTGGAAAAAACGGGGTTACTCAATTTAATCCCGGTTATTCTAGCTATACCGCGTGAATCTGTCACAGCTTCATAAATTTTACCTTCTAAAGTAAAAATAACACCGGAAGAAGAAACAGCTTCCTTATCATGTTTTTGTACAACAAAAATTTTAAGGGTCGTGGAAGGCTCGTCCTTCCGATCTTCCTGCTGAGATAGACCTATATGTGCGGAAAACAAAGAAAAAATTGTAAGATATATTATAAAAAAAAGACGCGTTATGTTTTTTTTCATTATTTTAAAAGTACTGTTTTAGTCACAATTAAGTTACATTTCATAATATCCGAATCTTTTTCAGTGGGTCGAACACGCAGACTTTCAATACCCATGAGTTTCCTGGAATTTTCCATGGAATGCAAGAACCGGAATATCTCGTTCATTGTACCGCCACAATCAACTTTTATAAGATAGATCTTGAAAATGCCTTTTTCTTTCGTTCCCGAAGGCGAAGAATCGATCAAATATACTTTTGAACTCAGTGCCATTGTCTCTATTTCCCCTAAAAGAGACGCAAGTTCATCTTCAGGAGAAAGAGCCGTTAAAGAATATTTTTTATAGAATTCTTCTTCTTTTTTTGTACGATCTTCGTTCGATAGAATTCTCATGTTCATCCTAAGAGCTTTCTCTTTGTCTTTTATAGTACTGCCTAGAACATATATTTTCGAAACTATAGGTCCTAATACTATCCGATCCAAAAGCATGGCTGAAATAATTACAACAGCGGCAATAACCACTATACGTTCCCTATTTGAAAGACGCGCTAAAAACTGATTTATCATAAATACCTCTTATTTACACTGATCGGCTTTTTTTATCACTTTTCCGGCTACCTCGAATATCGCCACATCATTCTCGCCTTCTTTTCTTTTGGAGGTATATTTCGCGACTACATCCCCAAAATAAGGAGACTCTTCCATTATACCTATGAAGGTGAATACACTCGACATTGAATCAGAAAACCCTTTTATTGAAAAATCATTTGTTTCAGAAATTTTTATATCGGAAAAATATGTGTTTTTCGGAACAATTTCGTATATCTCGGCTAAAACGTTAATAATATGACCCTGATTTATTAAATAGTCTTTTATTGACCTTATTTCTGTCATACTCTTCTCTATTTGTTCCACCTTAGGCGCGATAACACGAAGTTTTTGGTCTAATTGATTTATATAAATGCTTTTGAAATATATTTTAGCCACGATCAAACTACAGAGTATAACCATTATAGTGATCACATGTATACCTGCTTTTAATATTTGACGTACCCTCTGTTCGAGTTTATGTTTAAATTTGATCTCTTCAGGTAAAAGATTAACCTGTATCTTATCTTCCGCCAGAATAGCCGTTATCACGTTCAAGTAAGATATTTGTGAAGTTTTTTCTACCAGTAAACGTTTAACCTCAGCCTCAATGGACAGATGGTCATAATAAGGTACTTCTTTTGCCGGAACATGAAGCTCCGCGTTAAGCTTCTCTTCCAATCCTTGAAGACCCTCAGTAGCTCCAATAAGAAAAAGTTTTGTTGGAACAGTCTCTATATCTTCTCCATGATAAGTTTCCATGGAAAGCCTGACTTGTTCAATAAACTTAATCCCGCTACGTTCTTTATCCTCCAGAAAATGTTCCGCCCCTATAGGCATACTCCTGACAAAAAGTACTTTATTTTTCGAAACTACGATAAAATCCGTGTGATCATCATCAATATGAGCGAGTACTATCGGAGAATTTTCAGCATTCATCTTCAAAAAAGTTGTATATGTAACCGCGAAAGCTTCGGGACAAAATACCATCTTCTCAACTTTTATCTTCGCGTTCTTAAATATCTCTAATTGACGCGTAACTACACTACGGTTAACTATTATCAAAAGTATTTTGGTATATGTCTGTTTATAAACACCTATTTTCACATAATCAGAAATAATCTCCTCTTTCGCGAACGGAGTATGCCTGCCTACCTGCAAATTGATTATCTCTTCCACCTCTTTGATGTTTCGTGAAGGAACCTCGATGTTCTTGGTCATCGTTATACGATTAGGGATTACACAAAATACAACAGGATTTTTGATATTGCGTTTAGTGAAATATTCGGAGATAAGAGCGGAAATATCGTTATCCGATATATTTTTTATCTCATGGTCATACAGATCGACAATTTGATGCCGTATAGTTGAAACTTTCGCGTGTACTATTTTTAAGTAGTTCCCGCTTAGATCTATGGCGAACGTATCTTTGCCCGGCAACATTGGAAAAGTCATATTCATTTATTCTCTATCTCTCTTTTAAAATGTTGATTATTCCACATAATACCTCTGATGCCAATACTTTATTGCTTCTTCACCGCTGTCAGCCTTACTTCTGTCATAGACGCAAATTATTTCACATACCTGTTTCTTATTTTTAATGCTTCCCAAACTCCTTATTTTAAACGCTGTTGAAGCTACCCCCAGACTACCGCTCGCGACCAAATTGTTAAGTTTCGCGGATTCAACATGACCTAAAATTATTATCGCGTTCAGATCCTCAACTATCGTGGAAGTATGAGTAAAAACATTATCATCATCGGTTCCTATACTTCTGTCTATACCGGTCCTAAAAGACATTATTTTACGTATAAGAGATTTACTCATACCTAACGCCCGCAACACCATCTCTCCCGCGGTATTAATATTAATTTTACCGGTTCCATAAAGAGATATGTACGGCTGGATCCTGTTATAGATATCACCTGTCATCCCCCTAATGAGCATGACCTCGGGAAAAAACTGAATAGGACTGTTCTTACACGCGTACGGAGGGTTAAGCGACGTATAGTAGCTCGATTCAACACCATTGATCAAAGGAAAATCATCGGTATCACGCCAATCCACTATAGCGGCAGCCAAATCATCCGCTTGTTTTTTATCTATACCGGCTGCCAAAACTATCAAAGCCGCGATAACATCATATCCTGCCTCATTAATATTTATTTTTCCCTCTTCGTCTTGAACACCATACCGTTTTACATTATTTTTAACAAAAACATCGTATCCTATATGAAACTTACCTTTTCCGACAGTTCCGGAACCGAAAATGGAGGCTGAAGTTCCCCCCATCTCCGCCAAAATATCATATTCAGAGTCAGCCCCCTTAGCCGCCAAAACAGCTATAGCCTTTTTGACTCCCGATTCCGCGATATAACTCAATGAATGTCGCGTATTGTATCTGGATACGAAAGCGATCTTACTGTTAACACCAGTACCCATCGCGATAGCGAAGATCGTAAGCACTGACAATGCCCACATTGCTATCATAAGAATACTACCGGAACTATTTTCCCTCAAATTCAGTTTTCGCGACCGGGATGTTAACAGTTTTAACATAATCTATTTCATCTCTACCTTTTTTTAAAGTCACTTTCATCCTTACCGCGGAAGGAAGGAAATTTTCATCTTCATTAACTACTCCCCATTCGTCTTCTTTCCATTCTTCCAACCACACATACACTTCATTCTGCCGATCAAAAAGATAATACGTAAATTTAACATCACTCACATTTTCCAATATTGTTTTCGCCTCCGGGGTTTTGCCCTGAAAAAGCTGGAACATATCCACATACCGTTTTTTTATTCTGCCTTCCCGGTCATCAAAAAAATAAATAACCTTTCCCGGCAAAACCCTGCCCTCGAATGAGTTGATCAACATCGGAGCTGAAAACATATTATCTCCGCCTTCAAACTTAAGGTCCTTATACTGTATGACATTTTTAATCTCGTTTGTGAATTTACTGAAAAAAATGGCCGCGTCCTCTTCCAGCACCATGCTGTTCACTCTTTCCCATATGGTCAGTCCGTTATTAACCGCGACCCCCAAAGCCAACCCTACAACAGAAATTATTCCGGCGACGATCATGATCTCAACAAACGTGAAACCGCCTCTTCCTATCTTCTTAAATATGTGCTGTTTGTATTGTTTATAAATTTTGTTCCCGCTTTCCAGGTAAGATCCGTATCTATGTTATATAATCCTTGTGATGAAGAAAGAACCTCTATTTTTTTAACATACCGTATTTTTTTGTTCCCCACATCGATCTTTCCGCTTTCCGTAGAGGGAAACAAGTACCCGGCAATTCTTAAGTTGTTCTCTTCTTCCCACATTACCTCATCGATCAATGCCTGCGTCTTTATATAGTAAGGCAGACCGCTCGTCACATCAGCTATAATAAAGAACGATTCATATATTACCGTCAATCCTATAGCTAAAACAGCGACAGCTACCATCAATTCAACTAAACTAAAACCTTTCGAAATCTTCATAACCTCATAACCCGATTCCCCGGACTGCCCTGAGAAATACTCTGTCTCTTATTACACTATTCCCAATTTGTTACATCATCTTCCGTACCGGCAACACCGTCTTTACCCACAGAATAGAGATCATAACTCTGCGGACGATTTGTCCCGGGAGATTTTATTTTATACCATCTGCCCCATGGATCTATCGGTTCTCTCTCCAGATACGGTCCGTTCCAATTAACCGCGGAAGCCGGTTTGGTCAAAAGGGCTTTAAGACCCGCGCCGCTTGAAGGATAATTACCGTTATCAAGTTCATACAATTTCAACGCGGTCGAGATGTTAGCGTTAACATCGGCTTTTGCCGCCGCTACACGAGCCTGCTCGCTTCTTCCGGCTAAACGCGGTATCACCATCGCGCTCAATGCCCCTATGATTATAACAACTAACATAAGTTCGATCAATGTGAACCCCTTCTTTGCCATAATATAAACCTCCTTGTTACGCGTAAACTGTAAGATCCGAAAGCAAAGATAAAAAGTTTTTTACGCCTTGACCCCACAACGTCACTATTTTATTTTTTGAATCCAGTCTATCCACCTATCTTCCATATCCTCAACACTTCGGATTGAAGTTGGATAAGAAAACTGCAATGCCTCTTCTGTATCCTTACCATCTCTCA
>JAGLIU010000259.1 GCA_023142805.1 Candidatus Omnitrophota bacterium
AAACTCTCCCGACTCGGAAATTTGTCCCGCAAATTTCTTATTCGGGAGCGGTGATGGATGAACCGGCTGTGTTGTGGTGGTTCCGATTTTACGGCTATCAAACTTATACCAGCAAGCCTTATTATCACACTTAAACCGGCAAGACCCATCCGCCCGAATAACGCCAGTCCCCTTCCACTTCCCGCATTCCTTACAAACCCCCGTTATCGTTTTCACAATATAACAACATTTTCCAAATTCCTTCCCCGACCCACAACTACACTTTTGATAAAACGGATGCACAATATTATTAAAACAGCACTTCTTAAATTTCTTACCCGACCCACAAGGACATGGCGCATTCCGCTTAATCTTAACCCCTGCCTTAGCTTTCCAATTCATTTCACACCCCACCAAAAACTTATACGCTTCCTGTAGAGCAACCACAGGATCTTCCTCTGTTATTTCTTTTGTGTTTTTGGATGCGCTATGTAAATCAATGTACCACATTCTAAGACATTTTCTCATAACAAAAAAATACCCTTTCTCCGCCGCCAATTCCATAAACGGCGCCATTTTTTTAATAACACATTTTTGAGCTTTCGGCAACACAAGACGCGAGCCACAATCAGGACAAACTATAGATTCGTTCACACCTTCAAAAGTATGCTTATCAATATTAAAATCCGGAAAAACCTTACCGGTTAACTCTTTCAATTCCTTATTTTCTTTTTTAAAAGCATTTTTTATGTTAGATATTTTTTCAGTAACATCCTGTTGTATTCTAAGCGCTTTTTCCCAATTCTCAATTTCTATCTTGAGTTTGGCGTTTTCGTTCTTTAAATCTAAATACTGTTTTTCACCTATATTAAAATCTTCCTCAGACATTTTGACTTGCTTTTTAAGTTTTAATATTTCACTACTATGAAAGCTATTTTCTTCCTCAAGTTGCTCGACTTGCTCTTTGAGTTCATTTTTTTCGCTACACCTTGCTTCTATAACTTTTAGTATAGTTTTTTTACATGATATTAAATTTTGAACTCGCTCTTTAAGTGATTTACCCTCGGCTTTAAATTTCTTTTCGCAGTCATAAACACCCGACATATAAGTGAGCATATTGCCATCTTGCTCTTCCTCAAATCCCTTAATTTCCTCTTTGAGGGCTTTGTTCTCGGATTCAAGTTTACTTTTTTCATCGTCTTTAGTTTCTAATTTTCTCAATAAATCAACTTTTGATATATCCTTTAAATCAAATCCTCGGAGTTTTTCCTCGGCAGAAAGTTCTTCTATTTTATTTAAAATATCATTGGTGATACTCGTAACTATATGTAAGCATCCATATTTTTTAAGGAATACATTATTTATCCAATGTTTTAATTTCTCTAATCTAGTTTTCATTCTCTCCCCCGTCTCGTCTCCTCAATAGTCTCACCAAGCTCCACATTACACTCCATAAAAATTTTACCATCAACCCCGACCCCACAACTTATCCCAGTATCCTTAAAAACCTCAATACAAGCCGCCACATCACAACCGCCGGAACCCGACGGCGTAATAACCGGCAGCCTCTTCATTATAATATTAAAACTCAAAAGCGCGATAATTATCAAAAACATCACAATCCAAATTAATTCATATTTATTTTTCATTTTATTTTTTTCACCTTAATATACCGCAACGCCTCTTTCAAAGCATCCCGCTTAGTCCCCGTAGCATTCAACTGACAAAGCGGCGAGCCATCAGCAAACATTAAATTCCAGGAATAGTCAAAATACTTAACCTTAAAACCAAGCTCAATAAGCAAATCCCCATTAACCTTATTATCTAAACCCCTTTTTAACCCCGGGGGTAGCCCGCATGGGATTCCCGCGGGGTTGCGGTGGTCTCCTTTATCTTCATCCCGCGTGATTGAAATCTTTTTATCAATCGCCTTAACATCCACATTATCACTATCACACTCAATCATTTTCAATCTCCCCTGACATGGCCTTTGGCGCCATTCTCCATATTCTTCATCAGCGGCAAAGTAAAAGTCCCCCGCGATAACATCAGCGCGATAATAGCATAATTGGCAATATCCCGCCAACTATCCTCAACAGATTCATTAAGCCCCGCCATCACTTTATAACTCCCGTCAGTAAACCCGTGCAAATTTTTAAGGCGCGCCATTTTATCATTCATCCGGACAATAATCCCTATAGTGCCCATATCCGTTATATTCTTATGCCCATAGTCCGCTTGCTTCCGAATCATCAAATTTTTCAAATCCTCGCAAACAATCTCCAACCCACCCTCAAAACAATTACTATCCCGACCAACAAGATTAACCTTAACATCCCCCGGCGCATCAAACCATTTTTCAACAGACCCGCTATTGGCAAAATTATTAAAAGTCTGTTTTGCGAAATTAACCATTTCAACATCCTTACTGCTTTCCTTCCAACCTTCACAATACTCATCAACCAGCTCCAAAAACTTTTTCTTAGTCATGTCTAATCTCCCTAAAATAATTTTCTCTGATTAAATTCTGCCAAAATTCGCTTCTGAGCTACCTTGCAATATTTTTCACTTATCTCAATACCAATCCACGGACGGCCGAGTTTTTCGCAGGCTACAGGCGTAGTTCCTGAGCCACATTGCGGATCAATTCCAATTTTCGCGGACACGGATGATCTGCTTCCTTGCCGAAGGATAATGTTGATATTTTTTTGCCTCAGCCAAAACTTTAATTTTTTTGCATCTTACTTTTGAAAAATCACCCTGAAAAATAACGAAATCTTTCTCTTTAACAGCGCACTCTAAAATAGTTCCATGACTATATTGTAATGCCTGTTCTTTTGTTGGCGACAAATGCAAACCGCCACCGCATTGTCTGTTTTCGTCTTCATCAAAATCAGGACATTCTATTGTTTTGCCGATTTCATATTTTATGCTGCCAGAGTAAAAATCACATAATATTTTCGGTTTAACTGATTTATACAATATAAAACCATCTTTTGTTTTTTTCAGTGCTTCGCAAAATATTTTATTGGTAATCTTCTGTATTTTATGATGAACAATTTGCGCAGTTGATTGTTTTTTTAAAATCTTGCATTTGCAAAAATGCATTACTAATGTTGAAAAAAAGAATAACCCTTGAACAACAACATCTGGCGACCAAATATTAATAACAGAATTTCCCCTCGCCACTACACTGGAATCTTCCCACGCCACTACACTGGAATTT
>JAGLIU010000026.1 GCA_023142805.1 Candidatus Omnitrophota bacterium
TGCCCTGAGTTTACCGAAGGGTCATACCCGACCTGATCGGGTATCCATCTGAATTGGTTGCGAGATGTGTTGACAGTAGTGGTAAAAAAGAAGACCACAACCTCCCCTGTAAATTTTACAAAAAATGTGTTATAAGTAAAGTGCAAAACAACACAAAAAGGAGGTTATGGCTATGACCAGAATAAGTAGCAAAGTAAAGACCAGAATGCAAATAATCAGAACAGCAGAGAAACTGAAAAATATAAAAAAGACCTGTCTGATATTCGGCATATCAAGGCAGTATTATTATATCCTAAAAAGGAGATATGAGCAATATGGATCGAAAGGGTTAGAAGACAAAGAAAGAGCAGAACCTATAATGCCTAACAGAACACCTGATAAGATAGAGAAACAAATAATTGATTATAGTATAGAACATCCTACATTTGGCAAAGTCAGAGTAGCTGATAATTTGAGAATGAAGGGTGTTTGGATAACATCGGGTGGAATACATTCAATATGGAACCGATATAAAATGACACACAGAAAACAAAGAATAAGAAAATTAGAAGAAAAAATGATAAAGGAAGGTATAGAATTAAACAGTGATCAATTAGATGCAATGATACAGAATGCAGGAGCATTGAAAGAAAGACATGTTATTAGCCCATATCCTGGCTATCTATTGTGTCAGGATACATTTGAAGTAGGACATATAAAAGGAGTAGGAAGAATATATATGCAAACTGTAATAGATTCACATGGTTCATTCGGATTTGCAAAGTTATATACTGGTAAGACACAATTTGAAACATCAGATATATTGATAGACAAAGTATTACCATATTATATGTCGCTTGGTATACCTGTAAGGAATATACTTACAGATAATGGTTCTGAATATTGCGGTAAAGAGAATGAACATGAATATGAACTACTTCTTGGTAGCCTAAATATCAAACACAGAAGAACAAAAATTAGATCACCATGGACAAATGGTTTTGTTGAGAGATTTAATAGAACAGTATTGGAAGAATTTTTAGTTATTGCTTTTAGAACAAAATGGTATTATAGTGTGGATGAGTTACAAAAAGACCTTGATAATTGGCTTAAATATTACAACTTTAAAAGGACGCATCAAGGATATCGGGTTAATGGAAGAACTCCTTCTGAAGTTCTTATGGATTTTTCTAAAATGCCCAAACTTTTAACTCTTAATTTGACAAAAACTTTTGCTGGAGGTGTCAAGTGATCTTCCATCCTTTACATGTCAAGGACACAGGCGAATCTACGACCACCAAACCATCCCCTGAAAATCCTGATCATACCCGAACGCATACCCAGCATACCAGCAACCAGCCACTTCCGCACTTTTTCCACTTTTTCAAGCACCGTCCCCAATTCTTTCTCCAGGAATAGTCATTTTTAAAATTCCCTTTTCAATAAGTGGATATCTGATAAATTTAAATGTTTCAATATTTCACTTTTGGAACGAGAAATATAACAAAATTTTAAAATAGAAATAGCTTGCTCATTAACACCGACTTTTTTTCGTTTGAAAATTACAACAAAATTGTCTGCTATTTCTTTATATGTTGGAATAGGAAGCTTGAATGTTTGGAAAGATTGCAGGGACGATGGTCAATTTCGGTAATGTTTTTATTTTGTTTAAGTTGGAAAATATCAAGGGATAGGATGATATTTGGGAATAAAGAAATAGGCAAGAAATGTAAAGACATTAATGAGGTCAATTTCTAAGATGAATAATGTTGAGTGTTAGAGGGTGATTTGGACAGTTTATTTATTTTCGCTGGGGACAGTCCTGGCAATAACCTATGGCAGAAAGAGGGCACGGCACGCAACATATT
>JAGLIU010000260.1 GCA_023142805.1 Candidatus Omnitrophota bacterium
CCTGATTCTCTGACTCTTTGACTCTCCAACTCTCCAACTCTCCAACTCTCTGCCCCCCTGACTCTCTCTTACGCGCACTTATCCACGATCAAAGAAAGGGTTCTTACCCGTCGCGGAAAGTGGTATTCCGATGGCTTGGACGGCTTTTTTACCTAATATATCAAGTTCCAGGACGGCTTTACCAACAGAAAACATAAGGCGGTTATCTACATGAAACTTCGCGGCGATAGATACCGCTGATCCGAGAGCTATTCCTAGGTCCATTGAATTATAAGCGCATATGCCTTTAGTTTTACTAAGGGCTTGACAGGATGTATATCCGCAGAATCCGCAATTAAGCCCCAGTGTAACTTTTTTTGTGGCTATAATGACTATGTTGTCACTATTTTCTATGTTGATCGCGTCACGTTTGCAGCTGGGTCGATTGTCTCTTTTTGCTATCTTTTTCATTTGGGTTATAACTTTTTGTTTTTCGGTTTTGGTTAAAATTATTACTATAAGATGATCCTGTCCCCTGGTTTTGGGCGCGGTTCTCGCGGCTACACACATGAATTTCGCCACGTCTTTTAACGCGGCTTTTCTTATATTTTCATATTTTGTGGACATATTTGTTTTCCCCCTTGTTATTGACATAATAACATATTTCCGCACAGGTGTAACTTAGTTTATCTTTATCGGAGGATAAGTGCGTTAAGAGTTTAAAGAAAGAGGCTAGAGGCTAAGGGCTAGAGGATTAAGGGCCGAAAGTGGGAAGGTCAGAGGGGCAGAGAGTTAGAGAGTCAAAGAGTCACAGGGCAGAGAGTCAGGGCAAAGAGTCAAAGAGTTAGAGAGGCATTAAAGTAAGATATGGGGGGAGATATTGAGATTTTTTAGATATTTCGAGAGGGATTGATTCTTTTGACCTTGTTTTTAATGCCATTTAATTTGACTTTTGAGTTCCACAAGATATAATATGTAATATTACCGTTTAGAAGTTACTTCATATCTAAGCTCTTGAAGGTGGCAAATGGATCATATTATGAAAAAACTGAGTAATGTAGCGATTACTTTTCTTATCTGCGCTTTATCCCTCAATGTATACGCAAAGACCAAGGGGTCTTTGGTGATGGTCGTCTCAACGGATAAAACCGAGTATAAAAAAACCGATGGAATAATGGTAACATTGAAACTTGAAAACTGCGGAAAAAACGCTTTGTATGTTAATAACCGGTTTTTCCTTAATTCCGATAAGAGTGATCCGAAAAATAAAGAGGTACATTTTATCGTTGAGGATCCATCCGGCGAAAAAATGTTATGTAAAATAGATCTGGAAACAGGTCTTCCAAGAACAGATAATTTTATATCTCTTGCCCCGGGAGAGGAAACAGAAATAAAAAGACCGAGAAATATAAAATATTTCTTTGATTTTGAAAACGTCGGGGAATATAAAATAACAGCGGTTTATCAGAATGTATACGGCGAAGAGATCGGGGTGAACGCGTTTAAGGGGAAAATTATTTCTAATCCGGTGATTATCAAAATAAGCGAGTGATATTATGAGTATGAACAAAATAATTTATACGATACTGGTATTTTTTGTGATGATCTTCTGTTCTATAACCGGTTTGGAGGCACGAGAAGATCTTTCAATAAGTAAGAATAGAATAGTTATAATTGAATATACGCTTTTCATTGACGGGAATAAAGTCATTGAAACAACTAAAGGCAAGGGGCCTTTAACTTATGTTCAGGGGAAAGGACAGTTGCTTGAATTTCTTGAGAATCAACTTTCCGGTATGAGAAAAGGCCAGAAGACTACTGTTATGATAAACCCGGAAGATGCTTATGGCGAGATTCGTAAAGATTTTATTATTAAGTTTCCTTTGGAAAAATTACCGGAAGCCGCGGGAGTTGAAGGAGAAATACTCACAGTTACAGGTTCAGATGGCAAGCTTGTTAAATGTATAGTGAAAGAGATTAAAGGTAAAAACGCTGTGTTGGATTTTAACCATCCCTTAGCGGGAAAGATCTTAATGTATAAAGTAGAGATAATGGATGTAAAAGATGTCAGGCAGTTAGGATGACCCGGATATGAAAAAAATACTCAGAAATGTTCCTATATTTTTGGTGCTTTGTTCTATGTTTTTATTTTTCTCTAATATTGGCGCGGCGGAAGAGAAAGAAAGAATGTTTTCCGATCCCGGGGTTATAGGAGAAGCTTTTGAAGCGCCTGTTAACGAAAAAGATTTTTTCTATTATTTCAAAACAGCTTCTATGTTTTCACGACACGCGGCGGCAAAAGACGCCGAAAGGGACGAAGATGATGTTAGAAAAGAAGCTTGGGAAAACCTGGTGTTTAGAAGAGGTTCGGATGAATTGGACCTATTCATTCCCAGAGAAGAGCTGGAGAAGGAATTAACTCGATTAGTTTCGGAGAAAGGTGTTGAGTTTGGGACCCCTGATTATGGTATGTGGGTTATAACGCAGATACAGGATGACGTTGCCACGTTTGAGCGGCGGATAGAAGATCTCCTTTTGATCAATAAATTGTTGAAACTTAAGGCCGATGCTGATGTTATCGTTACAGATGAAGAGATAAAACAGAAATTTCTTAATCAGTACAATTCTTTCGAAAGTGAATACATCATGTTCGAGACCGTTCAGGAGACTGAAGAATTTCTCGAAAAGGTAAAAAAGGACAGAAGCGTTTGGAAAAAAACATTTGATGAGAAAAAAGTGGATGGGCAAAAAGGTGCTACTTGGATAAATATCATGTCAATGGAAGCTCTAATAGATCTCTGGAAAATACCTAAAGACGACGCGTATAAAATACATGCTTTGGATCGGGGAGACTTTACCGCGGCGAAATTCTATTATGGTGACGCCGTTTTTAGGTTGCTTAATAAAAGAAACGCGGATATGGAAAAATTTAACGCTGATAAAATAAAATACTATCGTGATACCCTCACCAGATCTAAAAAATATAAGATATCCAAGGAATATTTTGATGATCTGATAGGGCGTGCTGAAGTTAGGGATTATGTTCTGGAGGATAAGCAGAACAGGAAAGTAGAAGACATGAAAAAGAAATCTAATGTGGTGTTGGAAACGAATAAAGGCAAAATAGAACTTAAACTTTTTCCCGATGTCGCTCCTATGGCGTGTGAGAATTTTATAGGACTGATCGAAAAAGAATATTATGACGGTTTGATCTTTCATCGGATCATAAAAGATTTTATGATCCAAGGGGGTGATCCTACCGGTAGAGGTTCGGGAGGAGAATCTATTTGGGGTCAGCCTTTTGGAGATGAAGCGAAAGATGATGTAAAATTTGATCGTCCGGGGATTTTAGCGATGGCTAATTCCGGACCGAATACCAATAAGAGTCAATTTTTCATAACGGTAGAACCTACCGAATGGCTTAATTCCAAACATACTATTTTCGGAGAGGTAACAAAAGGCATGGATGTAGTCGATGCCTTAGAGAAGGTAAAAGTCGATTCACAGAACAAGCCTGAAGAAGATCAAAAAATTATAAAAGCATATATCAAAAAATGAATCCGCTCATAATATCAATTATATCAGGAACAGTAATTATAAGTGTGGCAATTGCTATCGGGCTAGTTAAGATCGCTAAGCTAAACGCTAGTGTTGATCTGCGCCGTACGTCGGTTCTTAGGCGGAAAGAGAAAGGGGAATCTTCAGAGATCGGAAAGGTGGAGACCGAAATAAGCGAGATCATCAATTCCGTTAAGAATAAGGAAGAATTGATCAAAAAAATGAGAGAAACTTTTGATCGGGAGTTTCAACGGAATTCTGAATCGATTGAAAGAGAGTTTTCCCATAAGTTTGAGCAAGTTTTAGACGAGAAAAAGAATACGGAACATATCCTTACAAAAAAATATAAAAAGGTGCTCCAGGATAAAAAACAAACGGAAGCTATAATGCATAGTGTTGCCGAGGGGATGGTTGTTGTCGATAAAAAAGGAAAGGTTCTTTTAATGAATCCCGCCGCGGAGAAGATTCTGGATACAGAGAGAGAAGAAAAGATAAACAAATCTATTTTTTCCGATCTTAAGAGTGGACAGCTTGTTTCTATGACAAAAGAAAAACGAAAAGGCGCGGCGCCTAAAACAATAGAGTTTAAAAGCGATAGCGATGAGACTGAAAAAATTATAAGGTCATCAAGTGCTGTTATTCAGAATGAGAACGGGCAGACAGTCGGTATGGTCTCAATTTTAACGGACATAACCAAGCAGCGTGATCTGGATAGAATGAAAACTAATTTTATCAACACAGTTACTCATGAGTTTCGTACTCCGATAGTCGCTATGCAGAAATCAATACTTGTTATGATTTCAGGTGCTACCGGAAAGATTAATGCTCCGCAAAAGAAATTTTTAGATATCGCTAAGAGGAATCTTGAAAGACTAAATCTTTTGATAGACGATCTTTTAAACCTGTCTAAATTGGAAGAAAGAAAACTTTCTCTTAGTCTTTCAGCTTATTCTGTTGAAGCTGTGATCGATGATATCTCCGAAACTGTAAGTACCTGGGCCGAATCAAAAGCTATTACCATCAATAAACATATACAGGCGCATTTGCCCAAACCATATATCGATCCTAATAGGATAGCACAGGTTCTTAACAATCTTTTGAGTAACGCTATAAAATTTACGCCACCGAACGGTATTATCAACATTGAGGCCAATCCCATTGATGGCGGAAAAATGGTGAGGGTTGTTGTCGAAGACAGTGGTGTAGGTATGGAAAAAGAGGATCAGGAAAAGGTGTTTGATAAATTTTACCAAATAGGAGAGCGTACGACTACGAATATTACCGGTACAGGGTTAGGGCTTCCTATTTCTAAAGAGATCGTGGAGATGCATAACGGGAAAATATGGGTAGAAAGCGAGAAGAATAAAGGGTCTAAATTTATTTTTACTTTGCCGGTTATTTAAAATTACGGGCAAGAGAGAGAGGAGTTGATGAAATGGGTGACATGATACGTATATTGATGGTTGATGATGAAGAAGATTTTACAGAACCTATGTCATGGTGGCTTAAAG
>JAGLIU010000261.1 GCA_023142805.1 Candidatus Omnitrophota bacterium
CCTAGCCTTTAGCCCTTAGCCTTTACAATACTATCGCCGCAGCGCCAAACATCCCGACATCTTTTTTAAGTTTTGCCTGTACTACCGGAGTTTTTAACGCGTTCAGATTTATTGTATGAGAAGGTATGGATCTTCTTATTTCCCTAAAAAGAACTTCACCCGCGAGAGAAATTCCTCCCCCTATAACGATTATCTCGGGATCAAGTATACTTATCATGCTTCCCAACCATACACCCAGAAGTTCACCATGTTCCCGAATTGTTTTTAACGCGAGTTTGTTCCCTTTTCTGGCGGCTTTCGCGATATCGGTCATTAATACTCTCTCCAGGTTCTTCCCCACATCTTTCATAAACTGTTTTTTAAGTCCCGGTTTCTTTTTCAGTAAATCGGAAAATTGCTTTAATCTGACAGGCCCTGACGCCAAAGTTTCAATACAACCTATGTTACCACAATTACATTTAGCTTTTTTATCATCATAATTTATCGTCGCGTGTCCGCATTCGCCGGCCATACCGTTCTTTCCGTGATATATTTTACCGTCTATAATAACAGCCGTCCCTATCCCTGTGCTTACAGTTACATAAAACACATGCTTATATCCTTTTGCCGCGCCCCATATAACTTCCGCCATCCCCGCGGCATTAGCGTCATTTTCCAATTTTACGGATTTTTTGAATTTTTTTTCTATCAATTCTACCAGAGGGACATTTTTCCATCCCATAAGATTTGGAGGATTATGTACTATCCCTTTTATCGGATCCAAAGGACCCGGCGCGCATATACCGATAGCGTCTATTTCCTTCATACTCAGACCGCTTTCCGCAAGCAACCCGCTTATCGACCCAAAAACCTGACCCAAAGATACTTTGAACCCTTCTTTCGCGCGCGTGGGCAAAACCATGCTCGAAATAACCTTTCCTCGATCACTAACAATTCCCGCGGCGATCTTTGTGCCGCCTATATCTACTCCTATAATATTCTTCTTCATAATTTGATCCGTCCGGCATTATTACATAAAATCCACATTTTCTCAATTACTTAAACCTTGATCCTATTTATAAAACTTTCGTTTTAACCCTACGACAACCTATTTCTATAATCTTCATACCCGAACTCACGTACAACCCCGACTTTGTCTTTTTCAGGATCGTATATCGCGATCGATGGCAATCTCATACCGTTAAAAGTGTTGTTCTTTACCATCGTGTAATGCGCCATATCATTAAACACTATCCTGTCCCCTGCTTTCAACTTTTCGGGAAAAGAATAGTCACCGATAATATCTCCCGCCAGACATGTAAGCCCTCCCAATCTATACGTATGAGAATATTTTCCGGCATCCCCGGCCCCTGTGATCACGGGCCTATACGGCATTTCCAAAACATCCGGCATATGTGCCGCGGCAGAAGTGTCCAGAACGGCTATATCCGTTTCGTTAGGCACTATATCCATCACAGTAGAAACTAAAACCCCGGCGTTAAACGCTACCGCTTCTCCCGGTTCTATATAAACTTCTAAACCATACTTTTTTCTCACTCCGCGTATTAATCCGCAAAGTTTATCAATATCATAATCGTCCCGGGTTATGTGATGTCCTCCCCCAAAATTTACCCACTTCATTTTTTTTAGGATCGAGCCGAACCTGTTTTCAACCGTATCAAGGGTACGTTCCAGTGAATCAGAATTCAACTCACACAAATTATGAAAATGAATACCTGTTATACCTTCAAGATCTTCCCCTTCAAACTGATCTAACCTTATCCCCAGCCGTGAACCGGGCGCGCACGGATCATACAATTTAACTTTGACTTCAGAATGTTCAGGATTGATACGCAAACCGCATTTCATGCTTTTTCCGCTCTTTTTGACAACATCTTTGAATTTTTTCCATTGAGAAAAAGAATTGAAAATAATATGACTGGAGTATTTCATTAATTCGTCAAAATTTTCATCTTTATACGCCGGCGCGCATAAATGCACGTCTTCCCCGAATTCTTCATATCCAAGCCGGGCTTCATCAAGAGAACTGGCCGCGACCCCGGACAAATACCGTTTTATTACCGGAAACAGACTGAACATGGAAAACCCTTTGAGAGCCAATATTATACTGCAGCACGCGTTCGCTTGAACCCCGGCCAATACGTCCAGATTCTTTACCAGAAATCCTTTATCGATAACATAACACGGTGTCGAAGAACATTTCTCGGCTATATTTTTATATCTTTCATCACCCATGGCAACCCGTAAACATTAAGTTTTTCCATAAAAGGATCCGGATCCAGCTGTTCCATATTATATACGCCTTCACCTTTCCAAACCCCTGTCATAATCAACATCGCGCCGATCATCGCGGGTACACCCGTGGTATATGAAATAGCCTGCGATTTGACTTCTTTAAAACATTCCGCGTGATCACACACATTGTATATGTATACTTTTTTCTTTTCTCCGTCTTTAGTCCCCTCCATCATACATCCTATATTAGTTTTACCCGTATAAGTCTCTCCTAAAGATGAAGGCTCGGGCAGAACAGCTTTTAGGAATTTAAGAGGAACTATCTTTTTCCCTTCAAAATCTATCGAATCAATACGCGTCATCCCCACGTTCCGCAAAACATCGAGATGTTTCAGGTATTCTTTACCAAATGTCATCCAGAACCTTATACGTTTCAACCCTTTGATATTAAAGACAAGAGATTCAAGTTCTTCATGATACATCAGGTACATCTCGCGAAAACCGATCTCGGGAAAATCAAATTCTTTCCGCACCGACAAAGGATCCGTCTCTATCCACTCTCCATTTTCCCAAAATTTACCACGCTGGGTTATCTCTCTTATGTTTATTTCCGGGTTAAAATTGGTCGCGAACGCGTGTCCATGTAATCCCGCGTTACAATCCATAATATCAATAAAATTTATCTCATCAAAATAATGTTTCATCGCGTAAGCGCAAAAAACATTCGTAACCCCCGGATCAAAACCGCTGCCAAGAAGAGCCATAAGCCCTTTCTCTCTGAACCTCTCCTGATAATCCCACTGCCATTTATAACAAAACTTTGCCTCGTCTATCGGCTCATAATTCGCGGTATCCAGATAATGAACCCCTGTTTCCAAACACGCGTCCATTAGAGATAGATCCTGGTAAGGTAACGCGACGTTCATAACAAGATCCGGCTTAAATTCTCTTATAAGTTCCACAACCTCCGAAATATTATCAGCATCAACCTTCTCTGTTTTTATGGGCCGCTTTGTATTCCGGGCAATATTTTCACACTTTTCCAAAGTTCTACTCGCTAAGCATATTTCCTCAAATATTTCGGGTACCTGCGCGCATTTTTGGGTAACAACGTTACCTACCCCTCCGGCCCCTATGACCAACACTCTTTTCATCTTCTATTTTACTCCCCTATTTGATCGGTATCTTGACAACAAATTCCGCGCCTTCACCCTCTTTGCTTTTTACTCTGATCCGACCATGATGTATCTCTTCTATTATTCTGAAAGAAATCGCGAGACCTAAACCCGTTCCACCGGTTTTGGTCGTAAAGAACGGGTCCGTTATTTTTTCTTTATTCTCTTCGGATATTCCATCGCCTGTATCCCGTATACTTATCTCCACTAACTCCTTCTCCACGTCATGTGATGTCCCTATATAGATCTCTCCCTCTCCGGTTATAGCCTCATACGCGTTTTTTATCATATTCAGAAAAACCTGAAATAACTGCAGTTGATTCGCTTTAATATGAGGAAGATCGCCGAAATTTTTTGTCACCTTAACTTCTTTCTTTTTGTTCGCGATATCATCCACCACCTGCTCTAAAAGTTTATTTATATTTACTTTTGTTCTTTTTGTCTCACGCAATTTTAGATAACCCAATAGATCGTTCATTATCCTGTCGGATTCATCGACTTTTTTAATGATCATATCTACCTTCTCCACAAGAGTTTCGTCCCTATCGATCAATTTCTTTTTCAAGTTGTACGCGACTATACTGATAACCCCCAAAGGATTGCGAAGCTCGTGAGCCACTGACGCTGCCATGGTTCCTATAGCCGCGTTTTTCTCGGCTTGAGCTAAAGATCTTTTTAATTTGTCCCGCTCTATTATGCTTGCCAATACCTGCGCGCCCAATTTTATAAACTTTTCTTTCCTTTTGTCGTCCAGGTGTCTTTCCTGTACATACAGATCAACAACACCTAAAACCTTTTTATCCGAAGAAAGTACGGGCACACAATAATGGCCGTGAGGACCTATCCCTTTATACTTTGAATCATGCTGGGCATCCTCACAATCAGCGAACTGCACACATCTTTCTTTTGCCGCGCGACCGCAAAGACACTCTCCTAATTTAACGCGCGCGCATTTCTTCTGATGCTCCTTCGACAAATTCTTATGCGCTTTCATTATCAAAACGCCGTCCTTATCGTCATAGAGAAAAATACTTCCCTTAGACTCAACTTCCAGCCAGG
>JAGLIU010000262.1 GCA_023142805.1 Candidatus Omnitrophota bacterium
ACCGGATCTAATGGAGCAGCTCCGGCTCTATCTGCTCCGGCAATACTGAACTCATGCTCTGCCACAGCAATATACGCTATTTTCAAGCCACGACGTTCAATAATCGGTATCTGTTGCGCCTGTGTCAAGTTTTTTCCAGCGCCACAGATAGTCAGGCCGGCACTTTTACAGGAACGAATGGTTTCTTCAAGTCCTTCATTACCGAAATCCAT
The DNA here is from genome assembly GCA_023142805.1 of Candidatus Omnitrophota bacterium. GTDB lineage: Bacteria > Omnitrophota > Gorgyraeia > Tantalellales > Tantalellaceae > JAGLIU01. Next base: position 213 of record JAGLIU010000262.1, read on the forward strand.
GATATGATTATTGGCCAACCCGACTACTTCAAACCCGGCGCCTTTTATAGCCTTAATGCAATCAGGATGGGCAGTAAAGTTTGGACCTGTCTTTTCGATAGGTTTTCCCTTAATACATAAGGGTGTTTCAAGGTTCAAGAACGAAAGATCGGCTCCTGCGATATTTTTTTGCAAATTATCAAATATTTCAGGTCCTTTGCCGAGAACAAGACTTTCGAATCCCCGGCAAGGTGCAAAGTCACCAGCGAAAAATATGGAAATTGACGAGCTCATAATACGCTATACCGAATATTCCACGTTAATATTATGATAAAGATACAAACAACTGACAACATAAATACTCCTTGAATTCGACGCCTTGTTCGAAAACTAAAAAAGATAGAATTTCTTAAATCGTATTTATCCATGGCTTTTGTAAATAATTAAGTAAGACATCCCCGGAATTCCTTCTGCACATGGAAATAACCTGGGTCAGATTCCCTTTCTCAGAATCTAATGTAGAATTATGCAGATATCACAGTTTCATATTTTTCAAATCATGCTTCCTGGGGTTTCTTGTTTCTGTTTACTGTCTGTAAACGCCGTTTCAAATACGTCATCTTTTCTTTTCCATGGCTATTGGCGTAAAAGATTATAATTAAAACAATCAATGCCGATGAATTGAAGAAAATCACCTGATTATAATAAAACATGAAATCCCATAAAAAATATAAGAACACGAGCCAGGCTAATCTTTTGTTTTTTATTGAAAAAATAATCGTTACCGCCATTAGCAGCATGAATATTGTCCCCACATAGCCAAATGAATACAGCAATGAACCGGCTTCTCCCATTAAGCCCTCATGCTGTACCCCATAGTCTGAAAGTCCGGGTTTAGTAAAACGCCCATACTTATTAATAGCCACTTCATACCGGCCTTTACCAAAAAGAAGTTCCTTGTCGCTGTTGAGTGTCAGCCTCTGCGGCTTAAAATAAAAGACAATCCCGGCCCCTCTTCCGCAACTCTGGTAATCGTCCTCGAAAATTGCACTTATCCGTTTAGTACCAAAATAATAATTCATGACATAATCACGAACATATGAAATTTCAAAACTCCCCCCTACCACTTTTTCCGGTGTAAACGTCGAAGTCATTCTGACACCGATATAGAAAATTACGAAAGCGATAAGTAAGTATTTAAGTAACACGGAAGGCCGGACTGATTGGTAGACAAAAACAAATAAGGTTAACAATACGGCAGGATAAATAACGATCGGTTGCCGTTTCCCGCTGGCAATAGCAATGGTCATTATCAAGGCGGTAACAATCCAGTCCACTTTTGTAAATCTGCCGTTTCGTATCAGCCAGTAAAAAATCAATGCCACAATCGGTATGACAACCGCAGGACCTCCACCACCAAAACTCATTGACCCTACTAATCCCTCACTTTGAAATCCTATTAGAATTATTTTAAAAACACTGATCGCAATCTGAACAAACAAGATGGTCAGAAGCACGTTTTTTACATATTCCCTTTTTGGCATGTTATAAGTAATATCTTTGAAATAGTGGTAAGCAATCCATACAAATCCATATTTATACAAATATTGACTTAGGATTGTTAATATTGCCCCGCCATAAAAATAATAGGTTGTCCAAAATGATGCCGAGAATAAGAGAAAAGTGACATCAACTGCCCAGTCGGTTTTATTTTTTGCAAAACGAAAAATTTTATTCCATGTTAACGAAACAGCATAAACGACAATCGCTATTTTGTAGACATTCAATATTCTGGGCATACCGGGAATACCGAAATCACCTAAATAGTCAAAGAACCCCTCCCAGAAAACAAAAACCATCAATATGCTGGTCCTGGTTATCCCAACTTTAAAAAAAGTATAGAGCATCCCCAGAAATACAAATAAAAAGTACAATTTAATTGTTGTTGTCGTCAGACCAGTCATCTTTTAAACCTTTATACGAGGTCTCATTCTCTATTAAATTTATCGAATGGAAATTTCATTTGTTTTGATCAAAAGCAAAGAATGCAAATATGGGCAAGGGTATAATATTATTCATGTATT
>JAGLIU010000263.1 GCA_023142805.1 Candidatus Omnitrophota bacterium
GCATTTATACAAAAGCAGTATCACCAGATCCTCATGTCAGCCGTCACACTCAATGCTTGCTTCGCGCGGTTGCCCTGGGGTGTGTACCTTTTGCAGCAAAAAAACTTTCGGTACAAAAATAAGATATTTCAGTGTTGATAGAATTGTTGAAGAATTTTTTCTGTTGCGTGATAAATATGGTGCAAAAGATGTCGCCATCTGGGATGACAATTTTGTTGCCGACCCTGATGTAGTTGTCGCTGTCTGCAATCAGCTTATTAAAAGAAATTTGAATATTTCATGGTCAGTCGAAGCCAGTATTGATGTAGTTAACAGCACTGTCCTCTCATCCTTGAAGAAAGCAGGTTGCACTTATATCGCCTATGGTATCGAAAGCGGGAGTCAGTGCATACTCGACCATATCAACAAAAGAATAACCAAAGAAAAAATTGTTGAAGTTATAAAGATGACCAAACAGGCAGGTATATCGGTTCGAGGCTATTTTATGTTTGGTCTGCCCGGTGAAACCTTGGAAGATATGAACGAGACGATTAAATTCGCCATGGAACTCGACATCGAATTAGCATCTTTCACTCTTTTTGTTCCGCTTCCGGGTACTACCGAATACCTGCGTGCTCTCAAAAGCGGAACATTTTGCGACCCTGAATATTATAATCACATAATCATTCCTGAATTTAATTTTTTAAATGAAGCGCTATATGTTCCGGAAGGAATGACTGCCGATGAGTTACTGGCACTCCATCGTAAGGCTTACAATCGGTATTATCTCCGGCCGAAAATTCTATTTCGCAAACTATTATCAGTCCGTTCGCCGGGACAGATGGCGACCCTGTTAAAAGGCGGGTGGACGCTCATTAATAATCTTATTTCCCCCCACAAATAGTACCCCATCTCTTTTGCGTAAGGGGATAACCGTCGAATGGTCGTCCTGAGCCCGTGATTGGTTACTTATCATGATGTCCGGTGATTGAAGTAAAATATAGGGAAAAGCCATTGAAATATACTTCTAAAGGCAGGTCAGCGCTTATACTGGGTGTAGGCGGACTTATCCTCTTTGCGTATTATTCAATTTTCAGGCACTATTTTCCCAATGTGAATGGGAATATGGGGCATGATTACTCGTTTTTTCTGCCGGCATTACTCGACGGCTATTTCTGGTTTCACAAAAACGGGTTATTGGAAATCCCGTGGTTTACCCCTTCTTTTTGCGGCGGTTCATTAAATTATATTAATATCAATAACGGTTATTATACGTTGCCGCAATTTATTACCTTTTTTACAGATCCGGTTACCGCTGTCCGTCTTACATTTGTTATTTTTGCAGGAATAGGTCTGTCGGGATTTTATTTTTTGCTTCGCAGGGCCTTTTTTTTCTCTCCGGCCGGTTCCTACCTCTGTGCCACATTATTCCTGTTTAACGGCTTTTATGCGCATCGAATGATTGTAGGTCATTTAGGATATTTTTCCTTCATGCTGCTCCCATTCATAACTTTTTTTCTTTTAAGGCCAATACCGGATGAATATCCTTCCCGTGTCCGGCAATTGATATTTGATATTCTATTTTCCGGCCTATTATTTGCGGCA
>JAGLIU010000264.1 GCA_023142805.1 Candidatus Omnitrophota bacterium
ACCCTTCGGGGACAGGTTGCCTCACGACTCGGTATCCGGTACAAAGTTCCAAAGTTACAAAGTTGGGTGAGGGGGGGGGATGGTAGGATAACATGTATTAAATAAAAGTTAGATTTGACTTTTGGGGAAATGTTAGGTATAGTAAGAACGCTGGTAATACAAAAAGTTAGATAATGATATTATGTTAGAAAAACTAAGTTTTGATAATTTACTTTTTGTGTATCGTGTAAACGAGCATAGTTCCGTGAATATAATAGCGAGATGATTTACCTTTTGTGTATCGTTACGGAAAAGCATAGTGTTTTTAAAACCTGGAGCAGTAGAGAGAGGAGAAAGGTATGTCTATAAAAGGAAAAAATATACGTCCTTTTCGGATCTATCCTGATGATGAAAGATCTCAGAGTAATCTTCGTATATTCGACGTATTAAAAAGAGAGACCGCTATTTCTGTCGGGGAAATAAGCGCGAAAGCGAACGTGTCAGAAGAGGTGGTCGCGGATTATATGAATATCTGTGTAAAGAATGACCTGATAAAGATCTCCGCGGCGGCTAAAGGAGAGTTGGCTGATTTGAACAATAGTTTTCAGAAGCTCTTGGGGATAGGGTTTTGCGGTGAAGAATGTATCCTGACAGGAGTAAATCTTGAGGGGGAGGTAAGTTGGCGTGAATATGTTAACTTAAATCATATTCTGGGGGAGAATACTCGGAGCAAGGATATTTCTCAGATAAAAGATAAAATAGAAAAAAGTGTTAAATCAAAAAAGGACGAGTACCATTTTACAGGGTTGGCTATACCTGAACAAATGAATGAAAATGTCGCCAAGACTTTGGCGAAAAGTATAAAAGAGATTTTTAAAGGGGATATTCTTATCGTTAAGGCTGCTACAGCTTCCGGGTACGCGGAGAAAAGCCATAAGAAAAAAGCGAAAAACACTTTGTATATGTACCGGGATATAGGAATAGGTGTGGTTCTGAAAAATGAAACTATTTATGAGACAGGTGAGAGCAAATTAAGTAGCGATAGATTATATCTCCGTCCGTGGGAACAGTTTGACATTATAAAGACCACTAAAAACCTGGTTAATAAGGGTGTTGGGACTGATATAGTGAACATGGTTGGTGGAGATGTTAATAAAATAACCCTGGAAATAGTGCTAAGCGCGGCTCAAAAAAAGGATGAGTTGGCGGAAGATCTCATAAAAAGGTCCGGATTGGCTTTAGGGGTTAGAGTGGCATATTTGGTAAATATATTTTCACCGGATGTGGTAATAATAGGAGGGGGGATAGAGCAAGATAAGAAAGATTTCATAGGGTTTGTGGAAGAAAGTGCGAAGAAATTTTTACTAAAAGATAAAATCGATAAATTAGTAATAATTCCCGGAGAGTTAGGGCGGGAAGTATCTTCAATCGGAGCGGCGCTTTTATGCCGCCGAGAAATGTTTATGGAGGTCTGATTATGGAAAGAAACTGTGAAATATGTGGCAAGTCTTTTATTCCGAACAAATACAGGCCGAATCAGCACGTATGTTCGAGTTTGGAATGTCAGTATAAAAGACAACTTCAAAACATGAAAGTCTGGAGAGAGGACAATCCTAATTATTTTAAGTACAAAGAATCACAGGATAAGTCTTGGAAACAGGCGTGTCGTGAAAGGTCTTTAGATTGGCGGCGCAAGCACAAAGAATACCTGCAACTTTATCGCGAGGCTAATAAAGAACGGCATCGGGAGTATATGCGGGAGTATATGCGGGATTACAGAAAAAGAAAAAAAGAAGAACAAGACAAAAAAGAGCAATAGCGATCGATTAAAGTGGCTTATAGGTAATTATATGCGTTGTGTTAAAACAATACTCATATGGGTGTTTATATTTTTGTATGGCTGCGCCGAGATTTCCGCGGAAGCCGCGACTGTATCTGCTGAGGAGATGTTCGCGCAAGAAGATCTGCAGAATCGTGCCGAAAAAATAGTCGCTCAACTAAAAAGTACCGAAAAAAAATACAGAAAAAAAATATCAGAAAATCTTTCCAAAGCACGCCGAAAGCTCAGCGAAAAAAAATTCAAAGAAGCCCGTGAATATGTAAAAAAAGCTTATGAAGCCAAGGAAGAAGGCCGAAAGATCATTGAAGGTAAGATTAGAAAGCTTGCGGAGGTTGAAGCGAGACAACGGATATTTTTAGGAATAGGGACAAGAAAAGAGTTTGTAAGCAAGGATCGCAAATACAAGGATATGGACAAAACTATTCCTAGCTTAGAGGAAAATAGGGAAATAATAGAAGAACTTTTGGTGGATATTGAGGATCAAAAGGGAATGTATGAAATAGAAAAAAAGAAAGAACTGGAAGAAGCGAAAAGCGCGGTAATAGAGAGGAAACAGGCAGAGATCAGAGGTGAAAAGGAAGAAAAATTAAGACACCAGGCAGAAGAGATCGCGTTGTATATTCAGAAGGCCAAAGAGGAGCTTAAACGTAACAGATTTGATGAAGCAAAGAAATATGTAAAAAAAGCCAGAGCTGTAAGCGAGAGGGCAAAGGACGAAGAAAAGGAGGATGTCAAAAAAGCGGAAGTAGAAAGAAAACAGTTTATCGGCAGTTGGGGAAGAAAAACACATGAAGTTATAGGCGAAGAAAAACAGAAAAAGAAAGTGGAAAAATATTTGGAATTAGCGCACAGGTATCTTGGAAATAACAGGTTTGGAGATGCCAGAAGGTGTGTCGAGAAAGTGAAAAATATTGATAAGTATAATGAATCAGCTGAAGAGATGATCCTGCGGATAGATGTAGAGGAGCAGAAGTTTATTCTGAGTCGAAGACAAAGAGACCTGGCAAAAGAAGATAAGAAAAGAGAGGCGAAGGAGAAGCGACGCAGAAAAGAAACGGCTAAGGAACTAACAAAGCATATGAGAGAGGTTGAAAAGAGAATAGAAAAAGCCGAAGGTTTCTTGAAAAAAGCGCAGGAAAGACTGGATAATAATAAGTTTGATGACGCCAGGGAATACGCGAAGAAGGCCTCAGCCCTGGACGTAGTTAACAGTGAAGCCAGATTGTTGGAATTTAGCGCAAACGCGGCTGAAAAGAGATATAAGGAAGAGAAGCAAAGGGCATTAGAAGAAGAAAAAAGTCTGGCGAGGAAAAAAGAAATAGCCAGGGAGAAAGAAGCGGAAAAACGCCGGGAAGAAGTCGAAGTCGCCAAAAGAGATAAAAAAGAAGCGAAGATTAAAAGAGAAAAGGCCAAGAAAATAGATAGATATTTTGATAAAGCACTCGGAGATCTTAATAAAAACAGGTTTGATAATGCCAAAGAATATGTGAAGAAAATATTGGAATTAGACGCGACGAATCGCGAAGTTTTGGAACTGGATCATGAAATTGACAAAGAAGAGGAAGAGTATAAAAAGCGGCAGCGCGAAGAGGAAAAAGAGCGATTTGCCGCGGAGTTAAAAAAGAGCGAAAAAGAAGAAAGATCTCTCCGAAAGAAGGATGTCGAAAGAGAAATGGCCAGGGCGGAAGCGGCGGAAAAACGCCGGAAAGAAGCCGAAGCCAAGATTGAAAGAGCAAAGATCAAAAAAATGGATAGGTATCTTGTTAAAACACGCGGATATCTTGAGAAAAACAGGTTTGATAATGCCAAAAAATATGTGAAGAAAACGTTAGAATTAGACATGACAAATCGCGAAGCTTTGGAATTAGATCGCAGAATCGATCGGGAAGAGGAAGAATATGAAAAGCAAAAGCGCGAAAAAGAGAAAGAGCGGCTTGCCTCGAAGTTAGAAAAAAGCAAAAAGAAAGAGAAATCTCTCGGAAAAAGGGATGATGAGAAAGAAATGATCAGAGTGGAAGCGGCGGAAAAACGCGGGAAAAAAGTCGAAGCCGAAATTGAAAGAGAAAAGAGCGAAAAAATAGACAGATATCTTGATAAAACACGCGGATATCTTAAAAGTAACAAGTTTGGTGATGCCAAAAAATATGTTAAAAAAGTTTTAGGATTAGATAGGGTAAATGCGGAAGCACAAGAACTGTTCAAAAAGATAGGTCTAGCCGAGAAGGAATATAAGCAGTTCGCGGAAAAAGAGCGTAATGAAAAACGAGCGATGAAAAAAGAATCGAGAAGAAGACAAAGGAGAGAAAAAAAGGCGGAGATTGAAAAAGCTGAAAAAGATATAAGGGCGAAGAAAAACGAATTAAAAGCGGGAAAATACGCGGATAAAGCACAAAAATATTTCATTGAAAAAGATATGGAAAAGGCTCGGAAGTACGCGTATATGGCGAGAGATGTGATGCCTGATAACATCAAAGCTATTACGCTTATAACCGATATTAACAGAGAGGAAATGTTCGGAGCAAGGGACACCTCGAAAGATGAAAATGAAAGGAAATTCAAGGAAGCCACGGATAAGATAAGGCTCAAAGAAGATCCTATGAAAAAATATGATGAAGGAAAAAGTTGGACACAGCTTGTTCTTGAGGTGTTTTCTCCGAAGATATCAGGGGAGAAAGGCGTTGTGCAGGAAGGACGAATGTACACGATAGATGAATGTGTCCAGATGGCGTTACGTCGGAGCCAGAGAATACGAGCCGCGGAAGAGCAGATAAAATTGGCGGAGATGAGGTTATGGGAAGCGCGGAGAAATCTTCTGCCTACAGTTACAGGTAGGATCGAAAGGTCGTTTGGTAAGATAGGTGTCGGGGACGAAGGGGTTACCAGGCATTATGAGGGAGAAAAATATACTGTTGACTTAAAGCATAACCTGTTTGACGGAATGGGGTTGTGGTACACGGTCAGGCGAGCTCAAACAAATCAGGAAATTGTAAAGCTTGAGAAGGGAAAAGTAGAAGAAGAGATAGTAGAGAGTGTAAAAATCGCTTATTACAATCTCGATAAAGCAAGAAAAGCTGTTGTGATACAAAAGCAATATCAAGGACAAGTCAACAAAATGTATGGGTTTGTCGAGGAAGCTTATGATCAGGAACTTGTGCCACGGGTAGAATACCTGAAGGTCAAAGGACAGAACATGCAGGGTAATTTTCACTACGATTCGTCTATAGAAGACGAAAAATTGGCGAAGATGATACTATTTCAGGCGATGGATATAAACCCGGATCTATCAATAGGGATAAAGCCTGTTGATCGTCCCAAAAATAAACTAGTTATAGGTTTGGAGAATTGCTATACGCTTACGTTGGTTAATCGTTCTGATCTCAGGATCAAGGAAGCGACAATAGAATATTATGAGTTAGAACGAAAGATCATGAAGGCAAAAGGGTGGCCCAAGATAGATTTCCAGGGATCATTCGGAAAAGCATTTGAAAACTATCAGCCGATGAGAGACGACGGTGATACCGATACACAAAAGAACCGTGTATTGGAACCTGAATGGTACGCCGGTATTAAGGGGAGTGTTCCCTTATGGGGAAGTACTCTTGAATATAATTATGTCAAAGAGTCATGGGCCCCGACAGTGTCGTCTTTTCGCGGAACAGAGACGGCAACAAGTTATTTGTCTTTTGGGTTATTGGATAATTTAGCGTATTTTACTGACTTGCAGGAAGTTAGAGCCGGGTTTGAGAACGCGAAAGAAGAATATCTGACAGCAAAAGAGAATATGAGAACAGAAGTAAAAGAGGCGTATTTTAAGTATAAGAAAGCGTTGTTGCAGATAGATGTCGCGGAAGCGCAAGTGGAACATCAAAGGATGTTTGTGGACGTTCTGGAAGAAAGGCGTAAGTTCGGGGAGATGGAGGTGTCCAGGGTTGTTGAAGAATATGAAAAACTTACAGAACACGAATACGGGTTAGTGCAGGGAGATATAGCGTATTTCATAGCGCTCGCGGGGTTAAATAAAGCTATAGGTATCCCGGATCATTTTAAGCCGCAGTATGAAAATAATGAGTATGAAGAATGGAAAAAGAACGGGAAGATCCTGGACTATGAGGATAGAGGGGACTGGGAGACAGCGGAAAATAAGGTTAAAGGAACAACTATTAAAAAAAGAGCGAGTGAGAGAAAAAAGGATATAAAACGAGGAATTAAGGGAGAAGCAAAAGTAAGAGAGAAAAAGCCGAAAAAAATCATAATAGACAAGAAAAAAGAAAGAGCCGCAAAATCAGCTAAAGCACGGAAAGACAAGGAAGAAGAAGATGCTCAAAAGCTGATGAAGAAAATAAATATGCATTTGGCAAAAGGTAGAGCATCTTTGAACGAAAAAAACTTTAATAAAGCGCGTGAATACGCTAAAAAGGCTCTTAAGCTTTCGAAAGATCAAAGAGAAGCTTTGGAATTGCTGAAAAATATAGACAAAGAAGAAAACATGTATCTGAAAAAAAATAAAAAATAATAAGGGAGCATCAAGGAAATAGGGGTGCCAAAACACCAGAAGGAGGTGTTATGCTCAAAAAGAAAAACAAAACTTTTTTGGAAAATATTAAAATAAAAATGCCTAAAATTAAGATAAACTTTACGAAAATAAAAAAGAATTATATATGGGTAGTAGCGGGGATATTGATCGTAACAGTAATCTTGGCGCGTAGTATAGGGAAGATAACGGATATTTTTTCAGGAGAGACCGGAGACAAAGAAGAAATAGCGGAAATACATGACACTGTGCCTGTCAAAGTTTATAAACTTAAAAGGATTGATTTTAAAGATACTCTTCCTGTTATGGGAAGGGTAGAAGGTTCTAAAGAAATTGATCTTAAATTTGACAGCAAAGGTATTCTCGAAAGTTTTAATTTTGAAGAAGGCGAGCGAATGCTTGAAGGCGATATTATAGCGAGTCTTAATCAGAAAGACGCGTTGCTTAAATTGAAGTATGCCGCGCTTGAAATGGAGAAGACGAAAAAAATGTATGATCTCGGAGGGGTGGACAAACTGGCGGTGGATCAGAAGAAACTGGAATATGAATCCTCAAAGCGGGAATTGGAAAAAACTAATATTTACGCGCATAGTGACGGATATTTGGGAAGCAAAGACGTAGATTCCGGAGCATTTATTACTTCACAAGACAAAATAGGGACTTTTGTGGATTTTAGTGAAGTGTGCGCGATATTTGATGTTATAGAAGAAGATTCTTCAAAAATGGAATTGGGTCAGAACGCTGAGATCTTTCTAGACGCGTATCCCGGAGGGTCATATACGGGGACGGTCGATACGATCGCTCCTCTGATAGAGGGCAGAACCCGTACGCAAAAGGTGAGTATCAAACTGGACAATGAAAAAAACGAGATGAAACCGGGGATGTTCGCGCGGGCCATTATAAACACGTATGAGAGTAAGGACGCTTTGATCATTCCATCCGCGGCTTTTAAAAAGCAAGAGAACAAGTACTATGTTTATGTTGTAAAATCCGAAGATGAAATTGAAGAAGAAACAGAGGAAGAAGGTTTGGTAGAAGAGGGGTTAGCGGAAGCGGATGAAATGGTTGAAAAGATGATGGCAGAGAGTGAAGATGGGGACGAGATCGGGATTATAGAACGGAGAGAGATAACCATAGAATATTTAACGCATGAAGCGGCGGAGATCGGCGGGGGGATCGAAGAAGGAGAACTTATAGTTCGAGAACTGCACAGAGAGTATAAAGACGGTGATAGAGTAGAGATAACAGAAGTGCAAGAAACAATATTTTAAGAACTAGGGACAGAATTTTATTCATAGAGTTTTTTGTATTTGTGGTGCTTATAGCGTTGATATTTAGCGCGTTAACGGGAATGTTAAGTCAGAACGCGATAAACATTATAAATTCAACAAACGCTACAAACATATATTTTCCCCGGGGATATTATTATAAGATAGACTATTATGGGATTACCTGAATTTTCAACAAGAAGACCGGTTACTACGATAATGATATTTGCCGGGGTTATACTTTTTGGCGTGATATCATTGACGAAACTTTCGCAGGAACTGTTCCCCCCAATTACTTATCCGCAGCTTACAGTTTTTACAGGATACGCTAATGCCGCGCCGGAAGAAATAGAGACACTTTTGACACGTCCTATTGAAGAGGCGGTTGGGACCGTAAGCGGATTAAAAACAATACGTTCGATATCTAAAGAAGGCGTGTCTTTGGTCATGGCTGAATTCGATTGGGACCAGAATATGGATTTTGCGTCTCTAAGAACACGAGAAAAAGTCGACCTGGTAAAAGCACGTTTGCCGCGTGATGCCTCAGAGCCTCTTGTTGTGCCATTCAATCCTTTTGAGCTTCCTATAATGACGATAAGTGTCACGGGGGAACGAAGTCCTG
>JAGLIU010000265.1 GCA_023142805.1 Candidatus Omnitrophota bacterium
GCGATTCTTAGAAGTGAAAAGGATATATTGGAGAATAAGATCTCGTTACTGGAGAGAGACAGTGAGTATACAAAAACCGCGGCGGCGAAAGATCTAGATGAAACTAAGAAAACTTTACAAGACAGTATGACCGCGGTGGAAAATAAATATGGGAGATTGTCGGATGAGAAGAGAGAGCTTGAGAATAAAATAGAGGAATTGAGAAAAGAAAACGCTGTCTTTAAAAACGATCTAGCTGATATAAAAGAACAACTGTTAGAAAGGAAAAATGCTATAGAAGAAAAGCAAACTATTATTAGCGATATTATAGACGCTGTAGAGGAGAGGGAGATTGAGATCAAGAATCTTAAAAAAGAGAGATTTGATCTTGTTGGTAAACTTGAAGACATAAAAAAGCGGAATAATGAGTTAACGGAACAAGTTGTTACAAATGAAAAAGGTATTGATGAGATCAGATCCTTCGCGACAGAAAAGGTTAGTGAGGCAAAAAATATACTCCAGGAAAAAATAGACGATGTAGTTCGGCAAAACAAAAAGCTTTTAGAAGAAAAAGACCTTTTGGAAGTAGAGCTTATGAATGTTCTCGCAAAATCCTCCGGGGAAATGGATAAAACAAAAAGCATTTTGCAAAAAGAAATAGCCGCGTTGGAAGAGCGGATCAGTGACGCGGAACATTCAAAAAGAAGAGTGGAAGATGAGCTTATTTATAAAAAAGAAGAAATTAATTCTATACGTGAAGATATGAAAGAAAAGGAACGACAAATATCCGATATGACCCTAGAAAGGTCGGAAGCAGCCGCTACGATCAAAAGTGCCAAGGAAGTAACTGATGAGTTGCGGAGAGAGAACACTTTTTTAAGGGCTAAGAGTACGGATATGTCGGATTTATTAGAAGAAAGTATTCATGGCAAGAATAAATATTTTAAAGAGCTGCGAGCGGAAATAATATCCGCCAAAGAAATGTTAGCCATAGACTAATACTGAGGCTTGCGGACGGAAAAATGAGACGGAGGCTAAGACAATATCTGTTTCATTTTTTGGATAACATTTAAAAAAACAAAAAAGATCTTCACGGAAAAAAATTTTCACGCTATTTTTTAAAAATATACTTCAATAATGAATTTGATAAACAAAAAATACAAGGCGCCCCATTAAACGAAAGATCATTTTTTTATTTATTATTTCGTTTTTTTTACTACTATTGAATGGGTGTGCTCTTATTCGTCCTGTTCTTGATACGGCGAGTGCCGTGACCGGCATGGCCGTTTCGGCCGCTCAAACGGCCGCTCCATTCTTTTTGTTATAGATCCAGATATGGTATTAAATTATTGTTGACAAAAAGGTAGAAGTGCAATAACATGTAAACGCTTACATAATCTTTCTTTTAAGAGGAAAATATATGCAAAAGACCTTAGAAGATATTGCCCTGGAATTGAACCTTTCAACAGCTACGATCTCGAGAGCTTTGAATAAAGGTACTCAACACTTGGTTAGAGAAAATACCAAAAACAGAATATTTGACCTTGTAAAAAGAACAGGGTTCAAACCGAATCTTCAAGCTAGAGGATTGGCCAGCGGAAAGTTGACCAATCTTTTTTTTATTATGTCCCAAAACGAAGATTCTGTGTTTTATGATCAATATTTCTTTTACGTAATGAGAGGAATACAGGATGTTATAATTGATATGGAATATTCCTTATCAATTCTCTCCATAGAAAACGATTTTACCGAGGATCAGATATACGATATTCTTCTTAGTCATGAAACTGCCGGTCTTATTCTTTCTCCGTATTGTTTTTATACGAAATTCCCGTTTGACGCGATTAAAGGGAGCAACACCTATCCGATAGTTACACTTGATATTGAGATTGACTCAAAGAATGTACACTCTATTGTATTTGATCATGTTGATGCCGGATATAAAGGGGCGGAATTTTTATGGAAGAAAGGGTACAGACAGTTTGTGCTTATTTCGGACATAAAACATTCTTATCATTCTGATCTTAGGAGGGAAGGGTTTTATGATTTTTTCAAAACAAAAAAGGGAGAAAGATTTGTTGTAGACGAGTTTCAGTATTTGTTGAGTGATACGTCCAGCCTATCGGTTTTGGAAAAGATCACAAAGGTCAAAAAATCTCCGGTAGGAATATTTGCTCTTAGTGATGAAATAGCTATTGGAATGATAAATAATTTAAGTAAAACAGGAATAAAATGTCCTGAAGATATAGGTATTTTGGGGTTTGATGGGCTTCGGGTGGGACGTTATAGTGTGCCATCGCTTAGTTCAGTCGGTTTTCCGTTTCGGGCAGTTGGCAGGCAAGCCGCGGAGATAATTATTAAGGCCTTAAAAAAACAAAAGGTGAAAAAAACATATAATGTAAAAGCAAATATCATAGAGGGTGATTCATGTTAAGGGAGAGCGTGTTTTTGACCTAAAACTGTAAGCGCTTACACCGCATTTGTAAAATAACCTGGGAGGAGAGCAATGTTTACGAGTAAAGAAATCGATATCATAAGGGCTTTACTGGAAAGTGAAAGTGTCAATTCCAGTTATAATGAGACCAGTGGTACTAGCGAGATCGTTGAACGATATCAAAGTTCATTATTTGGTATTTCGGAGAAGCTTCTGCTTAT
>JAGLIU010000266.1 GCA_023142805.1 Candidatus Omnitrophota bacterium
TTAGCGTTTGATACATCAACAAAAATTTTGACCATTGCGTGTTTTGAGGAAGGTGAAGTAAAAGCATCGTTCCATAAAGATGTAGGTATTACTCATTCAGAACTTCTTGTTCCTACCATTGATGAGATGTTAAAAGGATTAGAGTGGGGGGTAAAGAATATCGATCTTATATGCATGGGGCTGGGTCCGGGCTCTTTTACCGGACTCAGGATAGCCGCCGCTATGGTCAAGGGCATTACGGCTGTTACTCACAGCAAAGTTGTGGGAGTGTCTACAATGGACGCGATAGTTCGAAACGCGCCGTACGGGGAGGGGAGGTTCGCGCCGTTTTTGGACGCGCATAAGGGCAAAGTTTATACATGCGTATATAGGAAAGACAAAAATGGTATAAAACGCCTTACGGACTATTTATTGGTTAAAGCCGATGAATTTCTCGCGGGGATAGAAACTGAAGTATTTTTTTTCGGTAATGGGATAGAAAAGTATAAAAGCGAATTGGACTCGTGCGACTTAGCGCTATATAATGAGGATATTGATTGGTACCCTAATGCTGTGGAGATAGGTCATATCGGGATAAAAATAGCTTCAGAAAGAACGGATGATCCTAAAACACTGGAGCCTTTGTATTTGCATTCAAAAGAAGCTAATATAACTAAACACAAACGATAAGGAGGGGCGGAGGGAAAAGATCGCGGGTTAGAAAAGCATATATTTTTACCTCTGTTTCAAACAACATATTATGACAAACTATCGTCCGACATGGGCAGAAATAGATCTTGGAGCGGTGAAATACAATTTGAACCGTATTCGTAGCATTATTGACGAAGATGTAGGAATAATGGCTGTGGTTAAGGCCAATGCCTATGGTCACGGGATTGAACAGATCAGCCGTGTGCTTGTTAACAATGATGTAAATTATCTCGGGGTAGCGACGGTTGACGAGGCGTTAAGTCTGAGAAAATCCGGGATCAACGTTCCGATACTGGTTCTTGGTTCTACGTTAAAAGCGGAAGCCACAGTAGCCGTAAAAAATAACATAACTTTGACATTATGTGAACAGGAACTTATGTCCACCCTTTTTGATATACAGAAAGAAGAAGGGATTCGTCCGAAAGTTCACATAAAGATCGATACGGGAATGGGACGTATAGGTGTGTGGTATAAGGACGCGTTTAAATTTATACAAAAGGTAGTAAACGATACGGATCTTGAGATAGAAGGGGCGTATACACATTTTTCGTCAGCTGCCAGAGACAAAATGATGACACAAATGCAGCTTAAGTTTTTTGAAGAAGTGATAAATGATGTGGAAGGATCCGGAATAAAGATAAAGTATAAACATGTAGCTAATAGTGTTGCCGTTGTGGATTGGAAAGCATCACATTTGAATTTAGTGAGGACGGGTATATTACTTTACGGGGTGTACCCCAAAGAGGATTTTCATAAAAAATTTAAATTAAAACCCGTAATGAGTCTAAAAACTAAAATTGTACATCTTAAAGATTCTCCTCCCGGTCGATCGATAAGTTATGGTCGAACTTACATAACACAAAAACAGACGAAGATCGCTACTATACCGATCGGATATGCTGATGGATACGGACGTATATTATCCAATAAAGCCGAAGCACTTGTTAGAGGTAAATATGTCAGAATAGCCGGGATAGTAACAATGGATCAGACTATGCTGGACGTAGGAGATATCGATAGTGTAAGAATAGGAGATGAGGTTGTTTTAATAGGACGGCAGTTGGGGTTGGAAGTGCCTATAGAAAAGATCGCAAAGCTTGCAGGTACAATACCTTACGAGATTCTTTCCGCGATAACCAACCGTGTTCCAAGGATATACAAAACTTAGGGAAGTGTTCCCGGTAGTTTTCATTCTATCCCGGAGAATAAGTTTCGCCCGGGGAGATAGAACAAAATGTTCGTAGGGTTTTGTTATGCGGTTTTTAAGTTGTGAAAAAATACAGCGGAAAAGTCTTGACAATAAGTCTATTTACGCTAAAATGATTTCCATTACACAATGTTGTGTATTTGCGCTAAAAGACGTTTATGAACGCCTTTTTTATTTACGCGCGTCACGTGGATACGTGGTTATAGATTTCAGAGAGTGAAATGTACAGGATAAAGACGTCCTTTTTCCGCGCGGATACGCGGTAAGGTCGTTTTTTTTTATTATATTGCGTTTATTCCTGTTGATGATAAAATATGGAAGTAACACATTGGAGAATAGGGAGGTACATGATGGGATATGAGCGCGGGAAAACAAGTAAGGAGACAATAATGGATTATTATGGACAGAATGTGTTTAGTTTAAAAACAATGAGAGACTATTTGTCAGACAAGGCCTATAAATCCTTGGTGGTAACCGCTAAGGAAGGCATGTCAATAGATCCCGGTATTGCCGATGAAGTCGCGGACGCGATGAAAACGTGGGCTACCTCAAAAGGAGCTACTCATTTTACTCACTGGTTTCAGCCACTGACAGGGTCGACAGCCGAGAAACATGATTCTTTTATAGAACCTGATCAAGAAGGCGGTGTGACGTTAAAATTTTCAGGGGAAGAGCTTATTAAA
>JAGLIU010000267.1 GCA_023142805.1 Candidatus Omnitrophota bacterium
CCCTTGTATATTGTCACAATTCAGGTAACAAATCTGCAATTTTTTGAAGCTTATCTAGTGGTGCCTTATATTCTAAACTTCCATGTCTCCGGTGATAATTATAGTAATATATAAATTTAATTATTTCTACTATTAATTCTTCTTTTGTTAAAGTTTTTTCTTGTTTCGCTAAACATTCATCTTGCAATATACGCCAAAACCTTTCGATTTTACCATTAGTTTGTGGGCGATACGGTCTTGTTCTTTTATGCTTAACTCCAAAAACAGCTAATATTGTTTCAAATGAATGCTGTCTTTGCTTAATTTTATCTCTTGATGAAGAACAAAATTCTGAGCCATTATCTGTCATCAAGCTATCAAGACAAAATCCATGAAGCATAAACCATTTATACGCTTGACCAAAAACTTGAGAAGTTTCAAAGGAATTAGCTTTATCTACAAGACCAACATAGCATAACCTTGTGCAATCATCAATAAACCCTACAAGATAATATTTTTTTCTGTCCTTCACCATAGTAGGATCTATATTATATGTATCTGAATGAACCAATTCACCAGGGTAATCTTTCTCATATCCTTTTATTGCTGCTTTACGCCGTTTGTTCAAAGGATATTTTTTGAATGTTCTATATATTGTTGATACTGATGGCGGAATATTAAAACGCTCCTTTATCATTTCATATAATATAGGTCCAGAAGTTTCAAAACGCCGGCGAATCTTCATTATTGTTCGCTCTTGATCTTTGCTAAGCAATTTTAATTGTCCAGCTCTAGGTCCAGGTTTCCTCGGTAGAAGGGCTTCAGGCTTCTTATTCTCTTCTATCCAGCGTTCATAATAACGACGTATATCTTTTCTATGTATTTCAAACAACTCACATAACTCTTTTACTGTTTTAAACCGACCACTTTGCCTATTTTTTATTAATTCATATTCTTTTAATATTAATATCCATTTCTTTGTAAAACTACGTGTTAAAGTATGACTCATCAGGCAACCTCCTTTTTATAAATTAACATTATAAACGGTTACCTGAATTGTGACAATATACAAGGGACAGGTCGCGACCTGTCCGTTATAAAATTAAAATATGTAGGAAAGTAATTGGTGAAGATTCCCCAATTCCCTCCTTTTTAAAAGAAAACAAAGTGGTATAATGCCTTAAATAAGGCAGGGTATTCAATGATGGTAGAAAAGTTATCAGCGTCACCCTTGTTCTTTAGTTTCCGGTAATTTCGAAATTTGAGCTTTACCCTCTCAATATTTTAAAAGGGGAGATAGGTATAGGAAATATATAGTATGTATATTAATTGTTAGATGGAGAAAATAAAATGAAAAAAATATTGATAATTTTATCAGCATTGATACTTTTGCCCTTAACACTTCTTGCTGAGGAAAAAGAAGCCAATAATATTTCTTTTGACACACAGCCAAAAGACAGTATGGAAGCCTTGATAACGTTGAATAGTCTTATTTATGTTGACATGTATTCTAAAGACTATCACACCCAACATCCTCTTGTTTGTGGAGAAGGAAGAGATTTTCCTAAAGGACGCGAAATGGTTTTCAATAATCCTGAATCTGGAGTAACGATTCATGCAGTATTTCCTGAAGACAAAAAGGCACCCGTTAACCACAATGGTGTCTTTGTTCTGCATGGTCATTTTCAAAGAATTCAAAATAAAGATAGTTACAAATTTAAAAAAACTATAAAGGATTATCAATATTTTGTTGCATATAAATGGGAGTATGAAAAGTAAAATAAATTCTCTAAGAATAAAAACCTATAACCACGCAATCCAGCGGACCCAATTTTACGCCTAAAATCGGCGTAAAATCGTGCCGCTGATTTTGGATGTTAACTCTAGGAGATAAAATGGCCAAACCATATTCACGGAATAATAATTATCAATAATCCTGTAGGGAACGGGCCTGCCCGTTCCTCTAATAA
>JAGLIU010000268.1 GCA_023142805.1 Candidatus Omnitrophota bacterium
TCCCTCAAAATAATGGAGAAAGGGGATCCTGGATTCCAAGGTAGCCACTTGAGATATTAACGCAAAATCCATAGCTTCCTGAACACTGGCTGAAGCAAGAAATGCCCATCCCGTACCCCTCGCCGCCATAACATCCGAATGATCTCCAAAGATAGACAATGCCTGACACGCGATAGATCTTGCCGCTATGTGGAACACTGTCGAAGTAAGCTCCCCCGCTATCTTATACATGTTGGGTACCATAAGAAGAAGCCCTTGAGATGCCGTAAAAGTAGTTGTTAACGCGCCGGTAGTTAAAGCTCCGTGAACGGCGCCCGCGGCCCCTCCTTCAGACTGCATCTCCACTACAGAAGGCACTGTCCCCCATATATTTTTCACACCAACAGCTGATTTCGCGTCAGAGATCTCTCCCATCGGAGAAGAAGGAGTAATAGGGTATATGGCTATTACTTCATTAGTAGCATGCGCAACATGCGCGACCGCGCTATTACCATCATGTGGAACCATTTTACGTTTCATTATATAACCTCCAAATTTAGGATTTCAAGACACCTCAAACAATATGGGTTTTAAAAACGTATATTTTAACACAATGCTCCTGAGTTGTTAAGAATAATTTTCATATGAACGCGATCAAGAGCGGCATGGTCAAAAACTAAAAGATAAAACTAGCACATAGCGAGGCGGTTTACACTACACTTCTAAACAAACAGATAAAGTAATAATACAAACAAAAAGAGCCGCGGTATAAACCCCGGCTCCTTTTACTGTATAATGTTGTCGTACCATACTAACACTTGATCTGATATTCCCGCTTATTCTCCCATCCGCGGTGTTCCTTCACCCTTGCCTAAAGTCCCTGAATCAAGAGAAAAATAAAAACTCATAAAAACCACCATCATAACTATGGATATGTAAGACTGTACCCCGGCATTCGCTATAGCTACTATCACCTGGCTAAATCCAACCGGAAGGGGCATGGTCACGATACCCACAAGAAATCCCACCCCTAAAGAGATGACAAGACTCACCAGCAGCATACTCATAAATAAACCCAGTGTCCTGGTAAAATTAACTTTAGCTACCGCTATACCTTTTTTAAAAGCGGCTAACGCGGCCATGTCTTCGCCAACGATAATATATATAGGATAGACCAGATAAGTAATGATCGTCACCGCTGCCGCGGTCACCGCGAGCGCAACCAAAGTTCTTGTTATTATATTATCTCCCAAAAGCAGAATTCCCGCGCTTACAAGACTTAATAACAATACCGCTCCTATAGCCAAAAGCACATAAAGGAGAAGCAAAGAAAGAATTCTAACATAAAATTGTTTGCCATAATCAACAAACCGAGACAAATTCACGGCACCTGTCTTGATCTTATCCTTTATTATACCCAGTGCCCCGCCTTGCAATAGTATAAAGGCCAGAAAAAATAAAATACTAAATAACACCGAAACCAACACCGTCCCGGGATTTCCCGCTTTTTCCGGATTAGAAAGCGGAAGACTGATCAGTCCGATAACCGCGTTAAACACAAAGAACACTAAAACCACATTGATCAATTTAGCGGTTTCAACAAAACCTTTCTTAATAATTTCAATGATTCCCATACATACCTCCTTAAAAACCAACTTTATACACTTGTTATACCTTACACTCTATATACTCATTTACAGTAGAGTATAATGATACCGCTATTGGAGTCAAGAACAATATCTAAATGACTGTACGTTCTTCAAACGCCCTTTGCAGAGTCTCCATATCCGCGTATTCGACAATTGCCCCCGCAGGCACACCACGTGCCAAACGTGAGACTTTTATTTTAAAAGACCTAAGTTTTTCCAACAAATACAGCGCGGTGGTCTCTCCTTCTGTAGTAAAATCTGTCGCTATAACAACTTCTTTTATCTCGTTTTTCTTTATTCTTTGTACAAGTTCATTTATTTTGATATCTTCCGGACCGACACCGTCAATCGGTGACAATTCCCCTAACAACACGTGATAAAGCCCCTTATATCTCCCGCTTTTTTCCATGGCCATAACACCATTGGGTCCGCTAACAACACAGATCGATCCAGTATCGCGGGTGCTATCTGAACATATATCACAAACCTCTTTGTCACTCAAATTATTACACTCAGAACAAAATCTTATGCTTCTTTTTACTTCGCTTATAGACCTGAGCAAAAAGTCTATTTCTTCGGATCTCGATTTGAGTATATAGAACGTTAAGCGTCGAGCCGAATGTTTCCCTATTCCCGGCATTTTACTGAAAGCATCAATAAGAACGGTAATAGATCTCGGGAAAGAACTCCCCATTAATTATCCTCCATCATATCCCTAACCACATGTCCGCCAAAAACATCCATAGCTTTTTCTATTACAGGTTTCATTTCTTCGGAAGACTTCATTTTTTTCTCTACTTGCGCTTCTTTCGTTTCTTTTGTACCGTCCAAATCCTCCCGTACGACAAACTTAATGTTAAGGTCAACACCCATAACCTTATTTACCGCCTCTTGAACCAGACTCTTGTTACTTCCGGATTCCATTACCTCTTTGTAAAATTTATTTTCTTCGCCAAAACTAATTACAACGTTTT
>JAGLIU010000269.1 GCA_023142805.1 Candidatus Omnitrophota bacterium
AGTGAGTAGTAAGTAGTAAGTAGTAAGTAGTTTATTAAATCATGAAGCAAATTATTATTTTCATAGTCGGTCCGACTTCCTCAGGAAAAAGCCGTGTTGCCGCGTCTTTAGCGCGGAAGATCAATGGTGAAGTTGTCTCATGTGATTCTATGCAGGTTTATAGGGATATGGATATTGTTACACGTCCACCGGAAAAAGATCTTTTGGAGATGGCGGCTCATCATCTTGTAAGGATTATTTCTCCTGAAGAAGAATTCAGTGCCGCTTTATTTGTAGAAAGGGCTAAAACCGCCATAATAGATATTTTCGCGGACAAAAATACGCCCATTATTACCGGAGGTACGGGCCTTTATATGAAAGCTCTTATTGATGGTATATTTGAAGCTCCTCCTAAAAATGAGATTCTCAGAAAAGAGTTGGAAGATCTGGCGGAAGAAAAGGGGAGGCATGCTCTTTACAAAAGGCTTAAAGAGATAGATCCCGAAACAGCGGACAGGCTTCATCCGAACGATATTTACAGGATCATACGGGCGATTGAAGTTTATTCTCTTACGGGAGAGACCATTGCCGAAAAAAGAAAAGGAACGGAAGGCATTTTTGGGGAGTATGATTGTCGTTTGTTCGGGTTGGAAATACCCCGAGATATATTGTGTTCAAGAATAGAAAATAATGTCGATAAAATGTTTGAAGAAGGTTTGGTGAAAGAGGTAGAGAGAATAAACAAGTTAAAGTTGAGCCTTACCGCGAAAAAAGCTTTGGGGATAAAAGAGATAACGGCTTTCTTGCGGGGAGAAATAAGTCAGACAAAAGCAAAAGAAGAGCTGAAAAAAAATACCCGAAGATACGCGAAACGCCAGCTTACATGGTTCAGGGGAGATGAGCGCGTTATGTGGATAGATGGGGACCGGTCGGTTGAAGATATAGTGAAGGAAATAGAGTTGAGGACTACTAACTGAGAGGTTTTTTAATGGGGGGCAGGCGCTTGTTATGACAACGAAGACCTATTCGACAAAAAAAGGTAAGGAAAGAGCTGTTCTTGTTACGACACAGGATGAAAAGCACGCTTTGTGGTCATTGGAAGATCGATGTCTGGAGATCAAAAAACTGGTGGAATCATGCGATGTTTTAGCGGTGGGAGAGGTGATGAGCCGTTTAAGGAAAATAACTCCGGATCTTTTCATCGGTAAAGGTAAGGCGGAAGAGATAGCTGAGTTAGCCGAAGAAAAAAAAGCGAATGTTATTATATTTAACAACGATCTTTCCCCTTCACAACAGAAAAATCTGGAAGAGATCATAAAAGTAAAAACGATCGATCGTACTCAGCTTATATTGGATGTTTTCGCGCGTCGTGCCGTATCCAATGATGGTAAAGTTCAGATCGAGTTAGCTCAGCTGACGTATCTTTTGCCGAGGTTAAGCCGGATGTGGCTTCATCTGGGACGGCAGAGAGGCGGGATAGGAACACGCGGCCCGGGAGAGCAGCAACTGGAAGTGGATCGTCGTAAACTGCGGGAACGTGTTTCGAAACTAAAAAGTATGCTGAAAGATATAAAGAAACATCGCGAGTTGGCACGTACGCGGAGAAATAAATTTTCTTCTTTTTCTATAGCGCTTGTTGGTTATACAAATTCCGGAAAATCCACATTGTTTAACGCTTTAACTCAAGCCGGTGTTACCGCGAAGAATCAGATGTTTAGCACATTAGATCCTACCGTAAGAAAAATAGTGTTTTCGGGTAAACGTAAAGCGGTTATCTCGGATACTGTCGGATTTTTGAATAAATTACCCCATCATTTGATAGAGAGTTTTAAGACCACATTAGATGAAGCCATAAATTCCGATATACTGCTTCATGTGATCGATATAAATTCCGATTGTATGGA
>JAGLIU010000027.1 GCA_023142805.1 Candidatus Omnitrophota bacterium
TTGAAATTGAACAAGAGAAGAAAGAGATTGAAAAAGCAAAGAAAAAAGCAAAAAGGAAGAAATTGTGGAAAAGGATGCAGGATACTGCAAAAAATGAAGTGGTAACAATTCGCTTCAATGCCTGGCAATATGAAGACTCAAAACAAATCTGGGCAGGGCTGGCAAGCATTATTAGTGAAAGTTTGGAGAGAGTATTGCCCTTCTGGTCGCGGATTATGATGCCTTTTAGTTATGCTCTTAAGGAACATAAATATAAATTCCTTTCAAGTATTTTTTTGATAATTCTTATATTAATTTTTAGCACATATTCCCTATATTCCTTAAAATATACAACAATTATCAGTCCATTTTTAAAAAATTTTGAACAAGAGTGGGGTATTCTCTTGCCGGTAGGGACTGCCTTGTTCCTGACCTCATTGGTTTGGCGTACCACCAAATTGGTCCAGCCAATAAGCAAACACGTTTTGAATTACATACAGCTTCCCAATTATCGTGAACAGATGGGTTATCAACATAAAGTAATGAAAGATCTAATCTTTGTTTATGACTATCTGCAGCATAGTAAACACAATTGTAAGGTGGTCGTGTTCATCGATGATCTTGACCGCTGCTCTGAAGAAAAAATTATGGAGATTTTGCATGCAATTAATCTAATTCTTGCTGAAAGTAATTTCTTTGTTTTTCTAGGAATGGAAACGGATATGATTTATCGGGCCATTCGTATCCATTATAGTAAGAATCACGATGATGTGCTATTGCCCAAAGACTTTACAGAAAAATATTTACGTAAAATAATTCAGCTTTCATTTTACATTCCTATGACGCCAGATGAAAAGCGTCGTGAATTTTTATGCACTCTTTTTAGCACAGCTTCACAGGATGAGTTCAATAAGCCTGAAAAGAATGACGAAAAGATAGAAGATGAGGGGGGAGGGTCAGAAGAAGGCGATTCCTTAAAATCAGAAAATTTTTTGGGTTCTGTTAGAAATGGTTTGAAAAAATTAAAATCAATCATGAAGCCTATAAATGAGGATAAATTGGAATCGGAAAATGAAATACCTCATGTAGATATCGAACTTCCCTATGATCTAAATTCTCTGGATATTGAGGTTGAAG
Organism: Candidatus Omnitrophota bacterium; assembly: GCA_023142805.1. Taxonomy (GTDB): domain Bacteria; phylum Omnitrophota; class Gorgyraeia; order Tantalellales; family Tantalellaceae; genus JAGLIU01. Next base: position 1,117 of record JAGLIU010000027.1, read on the forward strand.
ATACTGCGGTTGAACTGAAGATGTTTAGTGCATATCAGACTTTTATGGAAGATAATCCGCGTGAGATTAAGAGATTAGTAAATACTCATCGTCTCATTAAAATCATTTTGCAACAGAAATATCCTGATATGTTATGGCCTATTGAATGGCAAAGCAATCTCGTGAGATGGCTAATCTTTTGCACCAATTGGCCAGATTCAGTAGACGATGTATTAGCAGAATTGGAAAAATCAGGTGTAGAAATAGAAAAGAGGAGTTTGGAAGAGTTAATAAATAAAATTACAATAAAAAACCTTCCCCGGTTTATAGATTTCATCAACCATAATCTTGAAGACGATGAATTTGCTTTAGAGAATTTTAAATTAGATAAATCTCAATTAGAGTATTTTAAATTAGCTGCACAGATTTCACAAAAGTTAGAAAGGCCAGCAGATCAAACCACACCCGAAATAAAAAATGGAAATCAAACAACATTAGTCGAAATAACATCTGAGCATCAACCATGATGCCCCTTTTTCCAAAACGGGGTCCGTGACTTTCGTAGTTCGCGAGTATTGATTCAGAGGTTGGGTTAGATGTATGGTCAAAAGGATTTATGGGGTGGATTGAACGATAATTACAGGAAAAGAAACCTATTCAGGATATCCCACAAAACAAGGAAAAGAATTTCAAAGATCATGGGTTTTGAGACGCCCTATATGGATTATTTAGGAGTTTAGAAAATAAAACCTCAACAGATTTATATATCTGTAAGACCAATCTTACTTAGTGATCAGTATGATTGATATCGCAATAACAA
>JAGLIU010000270.1 GCA_023142805.1 Candidatus Omnitrophota bacterium
ATACATTCGGCACATACTTGCTTTTGTCCTTTAAATATTTTCCTACCAGCAGATATACAATAGCTGTATTGACTATCGCCGCGAGAAAACTCGCGCCGGGCTGCCGCGTAATACCATGCACTATTAATACACTCGCGGTAAATGTCACCAACGGCAAACCATACAACATCAAATATGCTTTCATCATTATAGACGCGTCGACTTCTATTTCTACACTATCCCCTATTTTAAGATCTTTAGCTTTATCTCCCGTTATCGCGCTATATCTTTTTTTAGAAGCTCCGCAAGAACAGCATTTTGTACATACTTCTTCGGGAAGCATCTCTATGATCGCCATAGCTTTCTCGATTTTTATTACCGTACCTTGTGATTTCATTATACGCGCATCTTTTCTATTTCTTCTCTTGCCATCGAACTTACCGATATTTCTTTTTTTTCTGTTTCATCCCGCCAATATTCAACTATTTCCAGTTCTGAATTCTTGCTGCTAGAGTGACTTATTACCATTTCCGCGGCTTTTTTAATATTTTCATCGCTATTAATACCTTTTAGGATCACATCAGGTCCGTTTTTCTCAGGCAATCTTAAAATAATGTCATTATTTTTTTTCAAGGAACAAAGAACATCATTTTCTTTTTCGTCCCGCCCTACGATCACTTTCGTTCCGTCTTTTAGACGAAAATGCCGGCCATATTTTAAAAACGCGATATTTTCCGCGGTTACTTCTTTTCTCTCCATAAGATCCTTCAATCTGCCGGCAAACCTGGGATCGGTTAAAAGACATCCTCCTCCCGGAGCGAAAAACCTTTTCAGCCCGTATTCTTTGGCAAGCTTAAACTGCGGCTGACGGCTTCTTCCGCTAATACTATACAACTTTTCTCTGTCTATAAGACCTTTTTCTTCGGGAACAGTTATTTCCATTAACTTAGCGGATAAAGGACGCAACAAATATCCTTCCAGATGAGATCGTTTTTTAATAATCTGAAGAGCTTCTTTTCTTTGCGACATGGGCCTTTCACCTAAAACCTCACCTGTTATAACAAAATCAGCGTTTTCTTTTTCCATCATTTTTTTTGCTTTACGAAGCATGAGTATTTTGCAATCTATGCACGGGTTGACCTGTGATCCATATCCATGTTCAGGACGTGCCAACACCTCAAGAAATTCTTCTGACATATCCTCCACTTTTATGTCTATATCCGCGTCTCGCGAGGATTCTTTAACTCTCTGTATAAAACCTTCAGTATCACGCGAAGCAAACTGCGTTACAAACACCACTCCCTGGATTTCAACCCCCTGCGCCTCTATAACTTTAGCCGCTAATAGGCTGTCTAACCCACCCGAAATTAGCGCTATAGCCTTTGTTTTATTTTTGCTCATCTATACCCTTTTTACGAGGCTACTCCGCTAGCCTTTAGCCCCTAGCCTCTAGCCCTTTTTACTTTATTGTCATCTCGACCGAGTGAACCGAAGGTGAGCGAGTGGAGAGATCTCAAATCCTCCAGATTCCTCGATTCCGTTCCTCGCTACCGCTCGTCACTTCACTCGGAATGACA
>JAGLIU010000271.1 GCA_023142805.1 Candidatus Omnitrophota bacterium
GGTCGGTCGAGTAATATTGTCCCAACGCCTTTGTCAGTTAGACTAATAAGCATATAGGGAGATATGTAGGTAGTAACAGATATGAAAGAAATTCCTTTACTCCGACCTTACTTCAATTCAGAAGAATTGGAAGAAGTTCAGAAAGTTCTGAATTCTGGTTGGGTCTCTCAAGGTCCAAAAGTACAAGAGTTCGAAGGAAAAATTGCAGAGTATCTCGGTATTAAATATGCAATTGCCGTTACTAACTGCACATCGGCATTACACTTAGCATTATTGAGTATTGGCGTAAAAACAGGAGATGAAGTTTTGGTTGCTGATTTCACGTTTCCTGCAACCGGACATGCTGTTCTGTATTGCGGAGCAAAACCTATCTTTGTTGATATAGATTCAAAAACATACAATATGGATATAGACCTAATTGAAGAAAAAATTACAGAGCGAACGAAAGCAATCATACCTGTGCACACCTTTGGACAACCTGTGCAAATGGATAAAATTATGGAGATCGCCGAAGAGTATAATTTAAAAGTGATAGAAGACGCTGCATGTGCTCTCGGTGCTAAATATAAAGACATGTATGCCGGTACAATTGGAAATCTGGGTTGTTTTTCATTCCATGCAAGAAAAGGTATAACCACCGGAGAAGGGGGGATGGCTGTTACAGATAACAAAAATTTGGCGGAGAAGATACGAAACTTATCAGTTTTTGGGATGACATCTGCATGGAATAGGGAGAAAAGCGATAAATTTATTATTCCGGAGTTTACTGAAGTTGGATATAATTACAAAATGAGTGACATTGCCGCTGCCATCGGTGTTGCACAGCTAAAGAGACTTGATAAAATCATTAAAAGAAAACAAGAACTTGCAAGATATTGGGATGAAAAACTTCAAGAGATAGAATTTATTGAATCGCCTTATGTCAGCAAAAATGTAACACATGTCTATCAAAGTTATATTGCCCTTGTTGATAAACAGATCAACAGAAACAAACTAATTGAATTATTGATGAAAAAAGGCGTTCAAACTCAAATTGGGACATACGCATCTCATATTCAGCCGGTGTATAATTCAAATCAAGAATGTCCAAAGTCGTACCAAACATTTAATATGTCTTTAGCTTTACCCATGTATTACACACTAACAGAAGGAGATATTGATATGGCAGCAGCGCATCTTAAAGAAGCATTGGTGGAATTGAGATGGATCTAAAAAATAAATCAATTCTTGTAACAGGAGGAGCAGGGTTTATAGGCAGTCATTTAGTTGACGCTTTGGTAAACGAAAGCCCCAAGGATATTATAGTTGTTGATGATATGTTTCTCGGTAAAGAGAGCAATCTTGAAGACGCAAAGAAAAATTTTGCTGATCTAATTTTGCATAAAGAAGATGCCGGAAACTTTGAAGTAATGAAGAGAATAATTGAAAAGCATAAAACAGATGTTATTTTTAATCTTGCAGTTATTCCTTTGCCTGCATCACTTGAGTTACCAAAACAAAGCACTGATAAAAACATAGAAATTGTAACTACGATATGTGAACTTCAAAGACTTGGTTTTTTTAAGACGCTCATTCATTTTTCTTCTTCTGAGGCTTATGGGTCAGCACAATATGAACCAATGGACGAAAAACATCCTTTAGGACCTTCCACGCCTTATGCTGCCAGTAAAGCAGCTGGAGATATAATTGTTTTATCATATTACAGAACATTTGACACCGATTGCACAATTATAAGACCCTTCAATAATTATGGTCCCCGACAAAATGAAAGAACATATGCGGGGGTCATTCCCTTAACTATAAAAAGGATATTAAACGATGAAGCACCTGTGATTTATGGTGATGGTGAACAAACTCGTGATTATATATATGTTACTGAAACCGCCAGAATGGCAATAGAAATTTACAAAAACGAAAGGACAAGAGGGAAGGTCATAAATATAGGAAGTGGGGGGGAAACCAGCATCCCGACTGTGATGAAACAGATTATGAAACTTTTAAATTGTGATAAAGAGATAAAATTTGTGC
>JAGLIU010000272.1 GCA_023142805.1 Candidatus Omnitrophota bacterium
TTGCAGTTCTTATAATTGAAAATGTTACATTTTTGTGCCAGGCAAGAAAATGTAACATTAGGGAGGTGTTGAGTGGGATGTAAAGAAATTACATTAAAGTTTCCAACTGATTATTCGGAGAATCAACTCAGAAACAAAATAGAGAAAGAACTGAACATAAAAGAATTCTCATGGCAAATCAAAAGAAAAAGTCTTGATGCCAGGAAGAAGAATAGAGTTCATTGGCAGATATTGGTTTCAGTTTCCTCTGAACATCTTAAGGGGGTAGTTTCCCCGGTGCCTTCCACGTTAAATATTCCATACAAAAAGACAAAAGAGAAGGTTATAGTTGTTGGAAGCGGGCCTGCCGGGTTTTTTAGCGCTTTTGTTCTTCAAAAAGCGGGATTTGACACGACCTTGATCGAAAGAGGATCAGAAGTTGGGAAAAGAGCGGAAGGTATTAGGAAGTTTGAAGAAACGGGGGAGTTTGATCCTATTAACAATTATGCCTTTGGAGAGGGAGGGGCAGGCACTTTTTCCGACGGAAAACTAACCTCTAGATCTAAACATATATTGTTAGAAAGAGAGTTTATAATATCCAGTTACATCGACGCCGGAGCTCCCGAATCGATAAAATATATGGCGTATCCTCATCTTGGAAGTGACAACCTTAAAAAAATTATAGAGGTTCTTAGAAAACAGTTTTTAGACATTGGGGGGAAGCTGCTTTTTGAAACATTCCTGGAAGATATAAAAATTAAAGACGGGAAGGTCTGCGAGGCTATAACAACTAATGGGGTGTTAGAAGCGGACAAGTTTGTTGTCGCGTCAGGTAATTCCGCCTACGAGACATACAGAATGTTAATTGATAGGGGAATAAAGTTTCGGACAAAAAATTGTGCTATAGGATGCAGAATAGAACATCCTCAAGAAATTATTAATAAAGCCCAATGGGGGAAGAAAAGGTTGAGAGGAGTTAAGGCGGCAGAGTATAGACTTACTTCATCCGGTAATGGAGAATTACCGGTATATACATTTTGTATGTGTCCTGGAGGAAGTATTATTCCTTCTGCCGCGTATAGTGACACAAATATAGTGAACGGTATGAGTTTATATGACAGAAATGGGAAATTTTCGAATGCGGCTTGTGTAGCGGGAATTAATTTGAATAGTCTAAACGGTAGAGAGATGTCCCCGGTAGAAGCCCTTGATTGGATGGAATGTCTTGAAAAAAAATTTTATGATCATACCGGCAGTTTTAAAGCCCCGTTTTGTACAATACAAAATTTTATTGAACAAAAAGAACCCAAGGGGACTTTTGAGACTAGTTATCCTTTGGGGTTGGAACCTGCGGCTTTATGGGATCTGTTGCCGGCTGAAGTCAGCAATTCAATAAGCGCGGGGCTTAAAGATTTTAGCAAGAAGATAAAGGGTTTTAATACGGGAATTATTTTGGGGCTTGAAAGTAAAAGTTCGGCTCCAATTCAGGTTTTAAGAGAAAAAGATGGTTTTTGTGCGGGGATAGAAAATCTCTATGTTGTCGGAGAAGGAAGCGGGTGGTCCGGGGGTATCATCTCAAGTGCCGCGGATGGTATAAAAGCCGCTATGCATATCATAAAAAAAGATCTAAAGTGAGATTCCATCATAGTTGGATCTTCCTTAAATTGCGTGAACGGTTGTGTAGCTTGAAAGCTTTCGAATATCTATTCAATGTTACATTTTTTTGCTTGGCAAAAAAATGTAACATTTGGGAGTTTGGGATAATGGGTATTCTTACATGTTTAATAAATTGTGTGTATTTGACAAATTATTAGGTTCTAGGTATTCTTTATGTGTTAGGGGGAAATATGAGAGAAAAGTTTTTTATGATGAATGCCATTATATTTTGTGTTTGTCTAATAGTGGCTGATGTGGGATATGCCGGGGTTTTACCGGTTTTGAACTCGAAAGGCGTTAAGGAAGATGTAGAGGAAGATGTTAAGGAAGATGTCAAACAAGAAGAAATTGTGAAGGAGGAGGAACCGTGGGTTGAAGAAGATTTTATAGATAAGAAATTTGTGGATCTGCGGATAAGAAAGGCAAAGTTAGAGGGTAATACTATCAAAGTTCAGGTTTATAATTATCATGAGGACGGACCTGTGCTTAAAAATATACAGGTATCATATTATGTGTGGGAAGAAAAGTTCGGAGGATATGGTGACGCCGGATATAAACGCAAAAAGATCGGAGATAGTTATATTCCGGAATTGACAAGCGGGGTGTTTCATCACGAGGAAACATCGATGGAATTGAAATACCGGGATAAAAACAAAGAAATTGAAGTTGTTATTAACGAAGACAAGGTTATTTCAGAAAATAATATACATAACAATAAGAGCACAGCGGGAGTTGTAAGAATGAGGAAGCATGATACTGTATTTCATCAGGATTTGGCGTTAAAAGATGTGGAGATAGAGTATGGCGAACAGTTATAGCGCGTATATAGAAGATGTTGGAATAGTTGTGTTTAAAAAAAGAAAAAGAACACGTAGATTAAGTCTTTCATCAGGATCCGCGGGGGCGTTGAAGATAACAGTACCGTATTGGGTGTCTTTCAAAGAAGCTAAAAGAATGGTTTCTTCTGAAGTTAAATGGGTTAAAAGATATCTTTCTAGAATGGCAAAATGGAAGATGGAACATGCTGAACTTCCATTAAATTCTGAAACGTTAAGTTTAGCTTCAGGATCTGAGAGATTAAAGGAAAGAACGAAGGTATTGGCACAGAGGAATGGGTTTGAAGTCAATAATATAACTATTCGTGAACAAAAAAGCAGATGGGGAAGTTGTTCCCATAACAACAATATAAGTTTGAACAGAAAACTTAACAAACTTCCGAATAAGTTTGTTGATTATGTGATACTACACGAGCTTGTTCATACTCGAATAAAAAATCATGGAAAAGGATTCTGGCTGGAAATAGAACGATATTCGAGATCAGCGAGAGAGTGTGACCGGGAATTAAGGAAATATAATATTGCTTTTCTCTAATTTATAGAGGGTCTAAACATAAAAAAACAGCTGTGATTTAAATCACAGCTGTTTTCCGTTATATGACCTAAAATACAGGGGGGTTAAGTTTTAGCTCCTAGTTTTGACCACTGGCTTCTTAATCTTGAGATGCGACGAGCCGCGTTATTTTTCTTGATCATATCATTTTTTACGGCTCTATACAGTTTTGACTCGAATTTTTTAAGAATCATGTCCGCGTCATCTTTTTTCTCAGAGGCTATCATCGCACGGGCATTTTTAGACAGTGTACGCAATTCAGATAATACAGATTTATTCCTGTCATGTTTAACCTTATCTTGCCGCAGACTTTTTATCGCGGCTTTTTTGTTTGGCATATTATATCTCCTCAATTTTTGCTGTGTTAAAATTTGACCCTGATCCGCTTAAAGCGAAGAAGAGCTTTTTAACTCATTGTTCTTAACATGGATATATCAATATCGAGTAATTCCTCAATTTAGAGGCATAATTTATCATAGCGGCTTGAGTTTGTCAATAGCAAAGGGTTTATTCTTTGGGGAATGGTTATTATTGATCAAAGGCTAAGGGACTAAGGGCCGGGAGTAAGAAGGCTAAAGGCTAGAGGCTAAAGGCTAGGGGCCAAGGGATAGAAAGGATGAGTAGTTGGGGTTTAAACCCCGGCTACGTAAACGGGATGTTATGTTCCTTATTATCATTGGATCCCGGATATCCTGTCTTCGCCAGGATTCC
>JAGLIU010000273.1 GCA_023142805.1 Candidatus Omnitrophota bacterium
TAGTTCCTACCGATCCGCATGAACCGAACAAGGAACAGAAAACAGTTCTTGATAGTATTCAGAAATGTATAGAAGAGAATAGACATGAAGTTTTTCTTTTGCATGGCATTACAGGCAGCGGGAAGACGGAGATATATTTGCAGGCGATGGATAATGTACTTTCACGAGGGAAGACCGGCATTATTCTGGTACCGGAGATATCTCTTACTCCGCAGACTGTAGAAAGATTTACTTCCAGGTTTGGGGACAAAGTAGCGGTATTTCATTCCAAGATGCTTCAGAGTGTTAAATTCGCCGAGTGGAAAAGGATAAAATCGGGAGAAGCGCGTATTGTTGTAGGGCCCCGTTCGGCTGTGTTCAGTCCTATAGAGAATCCGGGAATATTTATAATAGATGAGGAACATGAACCGAGTTATAAACAGGAAGACGTTCCTCGTTATCACGCGCGTGAAGTCGCGATAGAAAGAGCCAGGATATCCGGCGCGCCGGTGATCTTGGGAAGCGCGACACCTTCTTTGGAATCGTATTTTAAAACTACAAAAGGTGAGTATCGCCTTGTTGAGCTTACTCAAAGGATAGAGGAAAAAGAACTGCCGAGAGTAAAACTTGTTGATATGAGAATGGATTTTGATACAAGAGTGGGAAAGATCGTTGTTTCTCATGTAATGTCGGATGTGCTTAAAAAAGATATCGCCAAAGGCCACCAAGCGTTGATATTTCTGAATCGAAGGGGATTTTCAACATTTGTCAGTTGTCAGAATTGCGGGTTTATAATTAAGTGCGCGAAATGTGATTCGCCATTAGTATATCACCGTGAGAAAAAACAGCTTATTTGTCATTATTGTAATTTACGAAAAAACCCTTTTAAAACATGTCCTGATTGCAAACAGGATCACTTGGTGTATCAGGGAACCGGGACTCAGAAAGTGGAGGAAGAGATAAGAAATATGCTCCCGAAAGCGCGTATCGCGCGTATGGATTCGGATACAATGTCAAAAAGGGGAGCGCATGGTAAGATCCTGAAAGAGTTTAAAGATCACAAAATAGATATTATCGTGGGTACACAGATGATAGCAAAAGGATTGGATTTTCCTAAAGTTACTTTGGTAGGAGTTGTAGCGGCGGACGCGAATCTTAATCTTCCTGATTTTAGGTCAGGTGAGCGCACATTTAATCTTATTACGCAGGTTGCCGGACGTGCCGGAAGAGGTGATCTGGGAGGAGAGGTTGTAGTTCAGAGTTATACTCCCGAACATTACGCGTTGAAATTCGCGGTTAAACATGATTATAATGGATTTTATTGCAAAGAGATAGAATCCAGACGGGAACTTATGTTCCCGCCGTACGTAAATCTTGTAAAGATCACGGTAAGGGGAAGAAAAGAGGAAAACGTTGTAAAAAGTATAGAGCGTTTGGAGTTGTTGATAAAGAAACGTTTACCGAAAGCGGATATGCTGGGTCCGGCTCCCGCGCCCATGACTAAGTTAAGAGGATATTACCGGTGGAATATACTGTTTAAGGGTAAGGATCGGGAAGAAATGGTTCGGGATCTAAAAAAAGCCGTAAAAGGTTTTAGAAAAGGAACCGGGATATATATGGCGGTAGATATAGATCCTGTAAGCATGTAAAATGACCACATAACTTA
>JAGLIU010000274.1 GCA_023142805.1 Candidatus Omnitrophota bacterium
CGGCTTGATTATTTTGTATGCCTCCCCCAATGACACAAGGAACGCGACCTCGAACCGCCTGCATCCACGGGTTTACACCCGTGGTTTTAACAGCTCGAAATGGAACCCCACGGGCAAAGCCCGTGGTCTTCTGCGAAGGCGGATAAAACTTTCCCGAACAGAATTATTATTTTCTATTGAGCCCTGTTACTTGCCGATTTTATAAGGCCACATGACAACTCCCCCATCCATGACCTTAACATCTTTAAAACCTGCCGTCTGCAAAATCAAGGCCGCTTCATATCCCCTTAAAGATATTTTGCAAAAAGTAATAATCTCTTTATCTTTAGGGATCTCCGATAGCCTGCCCCGCAATTTACCAAGAGGGATTAATACTGTATTATCGAGACGAACTTCCTCATACTCCCCGGGAGACCTGACATCAAGAAACACAAAATCATCTCCCCTGTCAATCTTTTCCTTCACTTCCATCGGTGTCACCGATTGAAACCTGCCGTCGAGTTTATTGCGCGCGACATTAGAAGCCGTAATAATATTATCCATGGCAGGCGAATAGGGCGGCGCATAACAAAGATCCAGATTCGCGATATCATCCACCGTCATCTTTGCTGTAATAGCCATAGCAGCCACATCGATCCTCTTATCCACAACCCCCAAACCAACGGCCTGAAGCCCTAAAAGCCTCCTTGTATTTTTATCAATGACCAACTTCATCATTATCGGTTTTGCTTCGGGATAAAAATGCGCCTTATCCGGAGCAGGACTTAAAACCGTAACAACATCAAACCCCTCTTCTTTGGCTTGCATTTCCCCTAAACCCGTCCGGCCGATATTAAAATTAAATAATTTACATACCGTCGAGCCTAAGACCCCGGGGAACGCGTCTTTAAAACCGCACGCATTATTTGCCGCAACCCTTCCTTGCTTATTTGCCGTTGAGCCTAAGGGAATAAAACAGGGTTTACCCGTTACAAGATCAACTGACTCGACGCAATCACCGGCGGCGAAAATATCCGGATCACTCGTCTGCATCATTTCATTAACCTTAATCCCTCCTGTTTTACCGATCTCTAATCCGGCATCCTTAGCTAAAAACACATTAGGACGAACACCGACCGACATGATCACAAAATCACACGGTACTTCCCCGTTATCGGTAACAACAGATTCAACCCTTTCTTTGCCCTTAATTGCCGTAAGTGTCGTCGCTGTTTTCACCTTAACTCCCCTGACTTCAAGATATTTCGAAACTTGATACGCGATTTCCCAATCAAGTATCGGTAAAATCTGAGGAAGTTTTTCAACGATCGTTACCCTGCAGCCCTTTTTAGCTAAAGCCTCCGTCATTTCAAGCCCGATAAGGCCTCCGCCGACAATCACGACGTCTTTGGCCTTATCCTCGGCCAATGCCGCTTTTATCCCTTCCGAATCTTCAATATTCTGCAGCGTAAATACATTCTTTAGATCCGTTCCTTCAATAGGAGGGACAATAGGCGTCGCCCCTGTTGCAAAAATCAATTTGTCATAAGAAATCTTTTCTTCTTTCCCGGATTCCAGGGCAACAACCGTTACTTCTTTACTGCCGCGATCAACCTTAGTCGCCTCTGTCCGGTTTAAAACTTCAACATTCTTCACATTCCTAAAAAAGACCGAATCGCGCACAACGCCTATCGGCGTGCACATAAGCTCCTTTTGGTCTTTAACCACGCCTGAAACGTAATAGGGCAGACCACAACCCGCGTAGGATAAAAACTCCCCTTTTTCAATTAAAGTAACTTGCGCCTCCGGACATAACCGGTGCACTCTTGATCCCGCCTTCGGTCCGGCGGCTACACCGCCAATGATCACAACGTTCACGATTTTCCTCCTTTTGAAATATGTTTTAATAACTATTGTTTGGAATTTCAGAAAAATGTTTCGATCAGAATAAAACTATTGGACACCCTTAAGGAATAAAACAAAAAATGCGGAAAAGTTCCTCTCCTCTGAAACATTACCTCTAAAAATTTAAAACGATTATAGCACAACTAAGCTAAAACCGGATCATGTTATCTGTTATCTATTATTCCGGCCTTATACCGGCCCTGAATAATATTCTTGCCAAAAAATTCTAAAGTGCGTTTTCTATACCCTCGTTTTAATTCAATGATATTTGCCGCATCCCAAAAAACAGGATGATGCGACGCCGCAATAATCTGACAACCCATCCTGGAAATTCTCTCCAGACCCTTTCGTATCTTTAATACCCACCGGAAATCATGCCCTGCTTCCGGTTCGTCAAGAAGCAGACAATCTCCATTTTTAAAATTCATAAAACGCAACACATCCCTCATTGTTTCCCCATGCGAAGAAAACATAGCCCGCACTTTAATAATTGAACCAATAGGACCTTTAAAATGCTCTTCGGATCTATGAGGGTTCATTGTTTCGCTGTCAAAATAATGATACCGCGTTTTGTCATTGTTTACCTTTTTGCAATCAGGACAATCATAAATGGCTTTTAAAAGTGAGCTCTTGCCCGATCCGTTAGGTCCGACCACACTATTAAAGCCCGGCTCAAAGGTAATATGTTTTCGTCCATTAACCCTTCCGCTATGCATCAAACATAATTGAATACTTTTCACCA
>JAGLIU010000275.1 GCA_023142805.1 Candidatus Omnitrophota bacterium
AAAAAAAGAGAAATCGTCATCCCGGAATCCTGGCGAAGAAAAAAAAGAGAAATCGTCATCCCGGAATCCTGGCGAAGACAGGATATCCGGGATCCAATGATAAGGAGAGCTCTCGCAAATAAAGCCCCTTCTCTTAAACTTAAGACTTTTGCCATTTGGACTGATTTTAGCTTGTTCTTATTGTTATATCTTGCAAAATGAATTTTTTTATTTGATTTTACAATGTTTCATGCTATACTTTTTCTATGACTAAACCCTATATTCACAGATCCATAGAGAACGATATACTTAAAAGAGCAAAAGAATTTCCGGTAATCGTTTTAACCGGTCCGAGACAAACCGGCAAGTCTACTATGCTTCAAAAAATATTTCCTTCATATGGTTACATCTCTTTGGATGATCCCCTTACAAAAAATCTAGCCGCGCAAGATCCTAAATTATTTTTAGAAAATAATCCGGCTCCTTTGATCATTGATGAAATTCAATATGTTCCGGAATTACTTTCTTATCTTAAAATTGAAGTGGATTCAAATCGTTCCCTGAACGGACGTTATATACTCACTGGATCACAAATATTTAGCTTAATGGCTGGTATTTCTGAATCTCTAGCCGGTAGAGCTGTCCTGTATGAACTTCTCGGATTTTCTTTTGATGAATTGTTTACGAAAAAATTAATCAATAATACTTTTGCCGGTTGTTTCCAAGCGATATATAAGGGCTTCTTCCCTGAGACTTGTGTCCACAATGTTGATCCAACCGCGTTTTATAGCTCCTACATACAAACTTATTTAGAAAGGGATATTCGTCAAATAAGATCAGTGCATGATCTTCGATTGTTTCAGCAATTTCTAGAATTATTAGCCGCGCGCGTTGGATCTTTATTGAACTTAAACGAAATATCAAAAGAGTGCGGAATAAGCCATACAACGGCAAAAAATTGGTTGTCCCTTCTTGAAAGCACGCGTATAGTATATCTCTTAAGACCATATTATAAAAACGTCAGCAAGCGAGTTATAAAAAGCCCTAAACTATACTTCACAGATACCGGTCTACTTGCTTATATTCTAAAATATCCCGACGCGAAAATTTTAAGCGCGGGACCCATAGCCGGACATTTATTTGAAAATATCATGATAATGGAAATTTTAAAATACAAATTTAATGCTAATATGCGATATGAATTATATTTTTACAGAGATTCCACCCATAATGAAATAGATCTTGTTTTGGATTTTGGGTATGCTTTGAAACTTATTGAATTTAAGTCTTCAAAAAGTGTAAGAACCGACCATTGGAAACATTTTAAACAAATATCAAAAATCTTAAAACCACAATCTTCCCACATAGTTAGTTTTTTTGAAAAAGATTTAACTTTATCTCCGGATATTTATTGCACACCATGGTGGAAAATAACTGATATTCTAACCAGATAAAAAAAACCAAAAAAAGTTGATCCCGGATCAAATCCGGGGTTCCGGGATGACGGTCTTTTGGATTTTAATAAAGAATATCCCGCCATCGTACAAAATAGAATAAAACATCGTCATCCCGAAATCTTGGCCGAGAAAAAAAAGGGGGAATCGTCATCCCGGAATCCTGGCTGAGACAGGATATCCGGGATCTAATGGTAATTAGGGAACACAATACCCCTCCTGTCCTCCTAAACAAACGTAAAACCCATTCTTCTGTCATCCTGTGCGAGAGATCTCAAATACTTGAAAACAAGTTGCCTCACAACTCGACACCCGGTACAAATTTGACTAATTTGAGATTTTTAATTCAAATAACAACGGAGTATGATAAAATAAGTTTTATGAATCGCTTAATTACCGTACAATCGAAAAGAGACGTTCCAAGTAAATACCGGAATACCCCTATCGAACTCCTGTTTGAATATCACAATTTTGGGCGGCTTAAAGATGTCTATTCCTTGCCTCAACTACTTATTGGCATGTGTATGGATAATCGCAAACATCTCCGCCTTCCTGATAACTTTGCTTTTATCCTCCGGACCGGAGGAGCTAACTTGATCCATAATGATTTTGCGGTATCTTACGCGATTTCCGTTGGAGCCATAAAACATATTGTTTTAATCGGACATGACCAATGTGGGATGGTTGATCTTATCTCCCGCAAAGAACAATTTATTCAAGGGTTGACTGAAAACGCGGGTTGGGACAGACAAACAGCGGAGGAACATTTTGACCATTCTGCTCCGATCTTTGAAATAGGCAATGAAATAGATTTTGTCTTGCGAGAATCAAAACGTTTAAGCTTAAAATACCAGAAAATCATAGTAGTACCCCTTGTGTACCGGATTGAAAACAATCTTCTCCATATGATAAAAAGTGATTAACAACAAGGATCCTGAAAAACATGGAATTATCAGACATACTAGGCTGGACAGCGACAATACTTTTCAGCGTTTGTTTTATACCCCAAATGCTAAAAACTTATAGAACTCAGACTATAGACGGACTGAGTTTTCGGTTGCTCTTAGTTTCCTTCATAGCCAATATAGTAGCATTCTGGTACGCGACGCTGATAAAACAACCTCCCCTTCAGATAAAATACATAATTGCCCTTGTATTCCTAGCTGGATGCATTTATTTATACTTACGCATATATTTCAAAGATCGAAAAACCAAGACAGAACAGGTTATCTAAATGGCCAAACTTAAACTTGACCTGCATGATATTTTTAATAAAGGGAAAACAATAGAGGTCGAACTCAACCGTGTTATTCATGAAGCGGCGGATAAAGGCATTCGCCTTATAGAAATAATCCCGGGAAAAGGCTCCGGACAGTTAAAAAAGCACGTACTTCGCTTTTTCGAACAAAAACATATACGCAAACTTTATCACCGACTTGAAAAAGACAGCAAAAACTGGGGACGTCTTTTCATCCATCTTAAAAAAAAGTAACCAAAATGTGGATCGTCTACATCATTAAGTGTAAAGACAATACCCTGTACACAGGATCTACTACCTCTATAGATCGGCGTTTGAGAGAACATAATTCAGGTAAAGGCGGAAATTATACCCGTATCCGGCGTCCGGTCGAACTTCTTTACAAAGAAAGTCATCCCGATAGATCTCACGCGCAAAAACGTGAAGCCGAAATAAAAAAATTATCAAAAAATGAGAAACTTGCCCTACCCCTTCAACAGACGAAATAACTAATGTTACATTTTTGTGCCAGGCAC
>JAGLIU010000276.1 GCA_023142805.1 Candidatus Omnitrophota bacterium
TGCGTAGGAATAAAAAAGAGGAAAAGATGGCGAAGAAAACTAAAACAGCTAAAATAAGATTGCGTTTAAAATCGTTTGATCACAAGTTGCTTGATATCTCAATGAGCGAAATTGTTGATACGGTTAAAAATACGGGTGCGGCCATAGTAGGTCCCGTACCCCTGCCTTCAAAAAGGGAAATTTTTACCGTATTGAGGTCTCCTCATGTTAACAAGAAATCACGTGAACAATTTGAATTAAAAACACATAAAAGGTTGTTGGACATTGTAGACCCCACAGCGAAGACAATTGACGCTCTCAGGAAGTTGGATCTTCCTGCCGGTGTCGATGTGGAGATCAAATAGGGGCAAGAGAGGTAGAGAGAGATGATTCCTGGCATATTAGGAAAAAAAGTTGGTATGACTCAGATTTTTAGTGAAGACGGAGCAAAAATACCGGTTACTGTGGTAGAAGCCGGTCCTTGTGTCGTACAAGTGGTAAAATCTTTGGATAAAGACGGTTATAATGCCGTACAGATCGGATTTGACGATACGAAAGAAGCCCGTCTTAAAAAACCGCAAAGAGAATATGTGAAAGCTAATAAGCTTAAAGCAAAGAAATTTGTCCGAGAGATCAGATGTTCTGAAGCGTCTGAAGGAAAAATTGGGGACGAAATTGATGTTTCTATTTTCCAAAAAGGTGATTTTCTGGATGTAACCGCTCGTTCAAAGGGTAAAGGTTTTCAGGGTGGTATGAAACGTCACGGTTGGTCCGGTGGAAACGCGTCGCATGGATCTATGTCTCATCGTGCTCCCGGATCAATCGGGGCAAGTTCATATCCTTCAAGAGTTTTTAAAGGTCAGAGCATGGCCGGACATATGGGCGATGCCGTTATCACTGTGCAGAATGTTGAAGTTATCGATGTGAATATTGAGAGTAACACGATCGTTCTAAAGGGATCGATCCCCGGAGCGGACGGTGGATACCTCGTTATTAAATACGCTCTGAAAAAAACTTTAGTAGCGCGGATAGAAAGAGAAGATGTGAAGGAGAAAGAAGTTGAGGCTCCGATAGAAGAGGTTGTTGAAACGAAAGCCGAAGAAAAAACGGAAGTTAAAGCAGCGGAAACTACTAAAGAAAATCCCGAAGCGAAAATTGATGAGAATGAGGATAAAGGATAAACATGAAGGATAAAGCGAAACAAATTAATACAACAATACCGGTATATGACCTTGAGGGGAAGGTTGTTGACAATATTCAGCTTGATAAAAAATTGTTTGACGGGAAGGTTAACCAAACACTTCTTTATGAAGCGAAAAAAATGTACGAAGCTAACGCTCGTCAGGGCACAGCGTCGACTAAGACCAGAAGTGAGGTTTCCGGCGGCGGAGCAAAACCCTGGAGACAAAAAGGTACGGGACGCGCGCGTGTAGGTTCCTCAAGAAACCCGATATGGCGGCATGGAGGTATAACGTTTGGGCCGAAACCCCGTGATTTTGGATATTCTATGCCCAAAAAGGCGATGCGTAAGGCGTTGCTTTCAAGCTTGAACGCGCGTTTGGTGGAAGAGAGGATCAAACCGGTAGTAAAGATCAAGTTAGAAGAATCTAAAACAAAGAATTTTATAAAAATACTTGATGCTTTGAAAATAGAAGGTAAGATCCTGGTTGCGGTAGATGGTATCACTGATGAGATAAAAAGATCTTCACGTAATTTAAAAAAGATCAGGTTAAAAGAAAGTAAG
>JAGLIU010000277.1 GCA_023142805.1 Candidatus Omnitrophota bacterium
CCAGCCTGTTTTGATTCTTCCCAAAAGCGTCATCCCAAATTGTTTCCCGGCCTGTTTTGATCCTCCCCAAACTCGTCATCCCGAATTGTTTCCCGGCCTGTTTTGATCCTCCCCAAACTCGTCATCCCGGAACCCCGGACTTGATCCGGGGTATCCGGGATCACATGGAAGTAATCTCAAAATATGAATCTTTCCAGAAAGGATTCATATTCTTAATAAGTCTGATCTTCCATGAACATTTCCATCTTTTTTCCATTTTTTTACGCCATATAACATCTAGGTTTTTGTTGGAATAATAATAGGGCGCTGTCCCCATTTCTTTTGTAAGTACAAAAAAAAGCTTGTTTTACTTGTAATAATGTGATGTCCTCGGTTTAGTAGTCGGGGGAGCCAGTAAAGACGTATTTTTGTGTCATTAAAATAGCCATGTTTTGTAAAGTTTAAGGTCAAGATTTGGTCTTTTTGGCCGTATTTCCGTAGATACAAAAAAAAGTTTGTTTTCCTTGCAATAATATGATATACTTGTTTTTGTAGATGCAAAAAAAAGTTTGTTTTACTTGTTGGGGTGATGCAGTTGGTTTAGTAGTTCAATATTGGAAGTTTTTGTGATGAAAGAAACGGTGAGTGGTGCATTGGGTGTGTTAGATAAATGAAGTTACAGTGTGCAATTTAAGATCGCCGGATATACCGGACATATTTTGAAATAAAGGAGGCCAAAAATGTTTAACAAATTCTTGAATTTCAAAAAAGATGATCTAAGAAAAAGTATTTTCATTTTACCGATGGTAGCGTTATTGTGGATCTTTATGATGTCCATTCCGGCTCATGCCACGCTTGAGGATAATGGTGACGGTACTATCACGGACACGGGGTTTGATCTAATGTGGATTAAAAACGGCAATCTACCTGGGGAAGTAATGACCTGGAGTACCGCCGTAAGTTGGGTTGAGGACCTGAGTTTTGCCGGTTATAATGACTGGAGATTACCCATAGCGACAAATCGGGACGGAACGGGACCATTTACCGGGTACGATCAGATTGGCAGTGAAATGGGACATCTATATTACACAGAGTTGGGTAATGATGCGGGGGTACCTTTTAATACGTATGAGCCTTTTGAAAATATGCAAACTGCTCATGAAGCTCCGGGATATGCGCGTTATTGGTATGGGGATGATGATGGTTCTCTTGGCGCATGGATGTTTACGATGAGTTCAGGAAGTCAAGGTATGAATAGTAAAGAGGGTGTACAAGTTTTTGTTTTGCCTGTACGCTCTGTTGTTCCGGAACCCAGTTCTATGATTCTTGCTGCTATTGGTCTTGGCAGTCTTATGGGCCTCAGGAAGAGGAAAAGAAGACAAGGAGCTTCGCGAGTTTAAGTTAAAAAGTATATTTTATAGTCCTTTTGAGTTACTAATGGACACCTACTTGGTTTTATAGTACCATTTAGGTGTCCATTTTTTTTAAGAAATTTCAAAAAATATTTTGTTAACACGGAGAAAAAATATGAAAAAGATAGTTGTTTTTTATTCGTTTGACGGGAATACAAGGCTTATCGCGGAAAACATTGCCAAGACAGTAGACGCGGACATTCTTGAATTAAGGTTGAAAGAAGAAATAAGATCAAAAGGGTTTATAAAATACTTCTGGGGAGCGTGGGCGGCGATAAAGAAAAGGACCCCGGAGTTATTTCCCATTGAGAAGGATCTTCAAAATTATGACCTGTTGCTTATTGGTACTCCGATGTGGGCCGGAACATATGCTCCGGCACTTAATACTTTTTTTTCAACTTTATCGGTATCAAATAAAAAGATAGCGTTATTCTGTTGTCATGGCGGAGGCAGAGGAAAGATCTTTGAGGAAATGCGAAAGGCTTTGGAGGGGAATCAAATTTTAGGTGAAATTGATTTTCGTGATCCGTTGAAAAGGAATAAGGAGAAAAATATCCAAAGAGCGAAAGAGTGGGCGAAAGAAATGACAAAGACCGTGTAGTAAGGAAGTAAAAAGGCGAAGGCATTCTCTTTGTCATCCTGAGCGAAGTCGAAGGATCTGGAATGGGCGGCTAAAGTAAAAAGAAAAAACAGGCAAAAGGTTGACTATACAGTAGGGACAGTAAGATGAAAAACCGGAAGGAGAAATTATGAGAAATAAAGAGTTAGGTTCCGGAAGGGCGTATGGTATCATTTTTGAAGCTCTTTTTGTGGATTTTTTAGGAAGTCTCGTTCCGGGTTTTTTGTTTACGGGGATAACCGGCATTATGTTGTTTTGGCATATATGGGGGTTTTCGAGGATCGTTCCGTTTGAGTTTTTAAACAATTCACTATTTTCGCCGGGATTCGCGGAAACACACCATATCTATAATTACCTCTTGATCGGGATGACGTTCGTGCTTTCCTACGTATTTGGGTTTTTGTATTTTCGCCAGGATCCCAAAGAACCTGATTTTAGAAGTTTTTACAGGCAGCGAGGGCTAAATCCTTTCAGTGGGAAAGAAAGGTTGGACGAGAAACACGAACATTGGGTTGTTCAGATAAAAGAAGATGAGGAACCTCAACTGGAAGACGTTCAGTTTCCGTATAGTCACCTTAAGGATTATTTAAAACATCGCGGACTTCAGCATTTAGCTAACATAGTACAATGGGGTGTATTGGAAAATGCAAAAGCAAAATATAGGACCAAAAACTTTATAAATGTATTAAAGGTCAGACTTCAATATTTTGCTCCGGAGAAATGTTCTAAGATCATTCGGAACGAAGCGCATGTTCGGTTTATGTCTTCCATATGGTATATGACACGGTCCTTACTTTTGATCAGCGGTATAATGGTAATTGTCGATTTTATCGCGATCAATATTTCGTTTATTCCGGGTCATATCCGATATCGACTGATATTGGCTCCCATGGTAACGGCAGGTCTCGCGTTCATATTCTCTTGGTGGGTAAAGAGTACCGTTGAAAGATTTTTTCAGTATCAACGTGTTCGTGAAATTGTATTTGTCTTGGAGACCGCGCATCTTGTAGCGAACGAACATCCTGAGATATTGCATTGGGAGAATGAATTATCGGTGTCGGAAGAACAAGCGGTTGTTTCCGGTTCGGATGAAGTGATGGAAGAAGCTGTTAAAACCATCAAAGGGGTTGAATCTTGATCCCTTTTGTAATTTTTTACGTTCGTGATTTTAAGCTATCCACAATAGTAGCTGGGGTTTAAACCCCAGCTACTATTGGTATTATGGTATCAGGCGACAAACCGTATGATGTTTATCCTAGGTTTTTATTGGATTAATAATAGGGCGCTGTCCCCATTTCTTCCCGTACGAATTTCTCTCCATTGTTATTGGATCCCGGATAT
>JAGLIU010000278.1 GCA_023142805.1 Candidatus Omnitrophota bacterium
TCGGGGCTTATTTCTAATTTCGAGGCCAGACCCCTCAATCTCCTAGACAGTTTCTTTTATGGCTAGATAAATCTTTTGTCTTGGCATTTTTCACCCCTACTACTATAGACACATTTTTGGAGGAAAATCTGTCACTTTATTTTCACTTTTTTCGTGCTGCATCATAATTCCCTTGCCCTGCCCAGATTTGTTTTGTAAGATGTTATTCGGTAAACGATTTTAGAAAGTGTTTTCGTATATTAATAAGGAGATGATATATGAGAAAAAAACTGTTTTGTGTGCTGTTTCTTGTCCTTACCCTATTGATTTTAGACTTTGCATCAGGTGAATCTTCTTTATTGATTGGTGCGGTTTCCGTTGGGGACATGAACCGTGTTCAGTTATTTCTGAAAGACGGTGTTGATGTAAATGATTTTAATGATGACGGCATGACGGCTTTAATGGTTGCCGCGAAAGAAGGACATACAAAGATCGTGGAATTGCTGTTGGAAGTTAATGCAGATGTGAGTATTAAAAGAAGATCCCCCTTAACAAAGCCTATCCACTACAATTATATGGAACGCTTAGAGCCACAACCTGATGGAGTAACGGCTTTATGGATTGCGGCCTGCAACGGCCACATAGAAATTGTTAAGATGCTCATGGACGCTAAAGCGGATATAAATGATGAAAATGACCACCGCGTTACAGTATTAAGAGCCGCAGTCAAAAAGGGGCATATAGAAATTGTACGAATGTTGGTTGATGCGGAAGCGTATTATACCAGAAAGAAACAGTCCGGTTCGCCGGATAGCAGCTCTATATCAATACATCAGGACGATTCAGGGGATAGTTATATTTCTCTACCCTATTCAGTCGGAGTCGGCTTTGGTTCCACATTAGAGAGAGTGGGAAATTTCATAGATAACATACAGCTTCTTCCTAGAGCTAAAAGTGACGATGAAAAAACAAAAGTTGTAGTTCCAACAGCACAAGATGTGACGGATGTAAGTCGTTGTATTCGCTTTGATGACCTCGATTATGTAGAACGAGCATTGATTGATCATATTTCATCAAAACGCTTCCAGGAAAAGCCTAAGGGATGGGTATCTACCGTCATAGATAAAAATGAGCAAAAAACAAAACAAATCATAATTCCGGTGATTGAAACCGTTCTTACGCAAAAAGTAAAATTCAAAGATAACACCTCTAATAAGTTTGATTTGCCTGAAGCCTATCTTATTTTTGAAAAAGAAGGTCAAATAATGGGTGTTACACCACAGGGAATTGAATTTGACCCTTTGATTATTCAGCATGATAATGATGTTGTTCTCACTGCTAAAAAGATACTTAAGAAAAAATCAATAGATACCAGAAAAGGATCACTATTATCTGGAGCAGTTTTAATAATTACTCCTGATGTTTTGGAAAAAGATTTTAATTCTGTAAGCAGTGATCTTTTGCGTAATGTGCCTAGAGCTAACTTTAAGCATTTGAAGAACTTGGGATTACCGAAAGGATCGGAAAAAGAGTTAACTCCATTGGAGCGTCGCAAGATTCCCTTTGATTACGACATGGTTTTCTTTTGTGAAAAACCAAAATACATGTTTGAACGAGATCCTAAGCCAGGTGAAGGTTATGCGAAAAAGCGATATTCTATGGAAAAAATGTTAAGTTCGAAAGATGTTCAGTATGATTTTTCGCCGGTTGTTTACAGAGGACCTGATACCGCCATAGAAAAAATAGAGGATACTGATCATGGGTTTGTCATAAATGTTTCGGGGAGGGAAATGCCATTTGAAGAAGTAATAGCTATTGTAGTTTCGGAGAAAGGGCCATCAAGTGAAGTTAAAGATGGCGAGATCATTGGCATTCAATGGAGAGTGAAAAAGGTTAAGTTCGCTGTAGAAAAAAATCGGGTCGATGATAGTGAAAAGGTTTACATAAATGGTGGTCCCGTGCCACCTAAATATTATCATAGGAAAGATTGTGAATTATTAAGCATAGTTAATTATTCAGGGGATAAACAACTTGCTATTGATCAAGGGCTTTCCCCTTGTGAAAAATGCAAACCGTAAGATGTCAAATGGCCAGAAACAGG
>JAGLIU010000279.1 GCA_023142805.1 Candidatus Omnitrophota bacterium
TGTAAACATAAGACTATGATGGGCGCGGTGACGTACAATAATAAAAAATACAAGAATCTGCTGAAAGAAACCATTATGAAGGTAACGAGGCAACTCAATAGACCCTGGTGTGTTTCAGTTTTTACGGACAACGCGGGGATCATAAAATTTGACGCGAAACATGATATCTGTTTCAAGGTAGAGACTCATAATCACCCGTCGGCGCTTGAACCTTATGGGGGAGCGGAAACCGGTATCGGAGGGGTAGTGAGAGACCCTATGGGTACAGGACGCGGTTCAAAACCGATAATCAATACGGACATTTTCTGTTTTGGAAAACCCGATGTCAAACCTTCAAAAGTACCTAAGGGCGCGCTTCATCCAAAACGCGTATTGAAAGGCGTTGTAAGCGGAGTAAGAGATTATGGTAATAAAATGGGGATACCCACTGTGAACGGATCCGTTTGTTTTGATGAGAGGTATACAGGGAATCCTCTGGTTTTTTGTGGGAACGTTGGGATCATGCCTAAAAGGTTTTCCACTAAAAAAGTTTCATCGGGGGAACTGATAGTCGCGGTAGGCGGAAAAACCGGACGTGACGGGATACATGGGGCAACATTCTCTTCAGCGGAGCTTACAACAGAATCAGAAACAATCTCTTCCACCGCTGTGCAGATAGGGAACCCCATAACGGAGAAAAAAGTGCTAGACACATTGCTTGTCGCGAGGGATCAAGAACTTTATACGTCGATAACGGATTGCGGTGCCGGCGGATTTTCAAGCGCGGTGGGCGAAATGGGGGAGGAAACCGGGGCTGACGTGTATTTGGAAAAAGCTCCTCTGAAATATAGAGGATTAACCCCCTGGGAAATATGGGTGTCGGAAGCACAGGAGAGGATGGTTTTATCCGTTAAACCCTCTAAATTAAAAAAACTGCTAAAGATTTTTGAAGCGGAAGATGTAGAAGCGACTGTTATAGGTAAATTCACAAAAAATAAAAGATTAAGGTTGTTTTATAAAAAAAATCTTTGCGCGGATCTTGAGATGTCTTTTATCCACGGTGGACTGCCGAAAATTATACGTAAAGCTGTATGGAAAACAAAAAAAGAAGATCCAAAAGTATTGCCTAAAAAAGAAAAGAACTATACTAAAGACTTGTTAAACATACTCTCAGATTGGAACGTTTGCAGTAAAGAATGGATAATAAGACAATATGACCACGAAGTCCAGGGCGGCAGCGTGCTCAAACCCCTGGCAGGGGTAAATAATGACGGTCCTCAAGACGCTTCGGTAAACAGACCGCTTTTAAACAGTAAAAAAGGTATAGTTCTTTCCAACGCTATAAACCCCAATTATGGGGATATTGATCCATACTGGATGGCCGCGAGTGTGATAGATGAGGCACTTAGACAAGTAACCGCTGTTGGCGGAGATATTACCAAAACAGCGCTTTTAGATAATTTTTGTTGGGGGAACACCGAAAAACCCGAACAATTAGGATCTCTCGTACGCGCGTCTCAAGCTTGTTATGATATGGCGAAAGTTTATGGCACACCGTTTATTTCAGGGAAAGATAGTCTCAATAACGAGTTTAATACAGGAAAAGCTACAGTGGCCATTCCTCCGACACTCCTTATCTCGGCTATAAGCGTCATTGACGATGTCGGTAAGACCATATCTTCTGATATTAAACAGGCTGGCAATCTTATTTACGTAATAGGAAAAACATATCAAGAACTCGGTGCGTCACGTTATTTTGTAACTAAGAACAAAAAAGGCGGAAAATGCCCGAGAGTAAACCCTGAAACATCCCTGAAGACGATGAAAAAGCTTACTGCCGCTATAGGTAAAAAGATTGTTGTTTCCGCCCATGATTGTTCCGATGGCGGAATAGCGGTAGCTCTTGCCGAGATGCTTTTTTCAGGAGGGTTAGGGGCTGACTGTACGCTAAAGAAAATTCCAAAAGTCGGATCCATTGACCGGGAGGATGTACTGTTGTTTTCCGAGTCGAATTCGAGGTTTATTGTCGAAGTGAACCCGAAAGACAAAAACGCGTTTGAAAAACACATGAAAGACGTTCCTTTCGGGTGTATCGGTAAAGTAAACGATTCTGAGACACTGATAGTTCATGGGTTGAAGAATGAAGTTGTATTAAGATCTAAACTGAATATTTTAAAAGAAAATTGGAAAAAACCATTTAGGAAATTGATGCATGAAAAAAATTAGAACACTTATATTACGGACCGCGGGAACAAATTGTGACCAGGAAACAGCGTATGCTTTTAAACAAGCCGGATCAGAAGTAGAATCGGTCCATATAAACCGGTTTATAAAAAAGAGAACCAGTCTAAAAAAATATCATATTTTGGCCATTCCCGGAGGATTTACCTATGGGGATGATGTCGCGAGCGGGAAAATACTGGCAAATGAGATCAAATTTAATCTTAAACAACAGTTAACAAAGTTTATTTCCGACGGAAAACTGATAATCGGTATATGTAACGGATTTCAGGTACTTGTGAAAATGGGACTTTTACCCGGGTTCACTAAACTGAAAGATCATAAGATCGAAGCTACTCTCAGTCTCAATGATTCCGGTATGTTTAATGACAAATGGGTTCATTTGAAAGGTCAGGAGACCGCGATGGAGATAGATCAAAAGGGTAAGGAACAAAGTAAATGTGTTTGGACAAAAAATTTGCCGGAAGTTATTTATTTGCCAATTGCTCACGCGGAAGGTAAATTTATACCAAAGAACAAGGTTGTTTTGGACAGGCTGCGGAAAAATGGACAAGTAGTTTTCAGATACACGGATCCGGGAGGTAAGAAAAGCGGTTATCCATATAACCCTAACGGTTCAGTTGA
>JAGLIU010000028.1 GCA_023142805.1 Candidatus Omnitrophota bacterium
CACAAAATCCGGATGTATTTTTTCAAGGTCGTGAAGCGGTTAACAAATATTATGAAGTGTGTCCGGGAATAGTTCAGAAAACTATGGATAAGTTCGCGAAACTTACAGGCAGAGCGTATAAACTATTTGATTATGTTGGCGCGGATGATGCTGACAGAGTAATAATCATAATGGGTTCCGGAGGCGAAGCTGTACATGAAGCCGTAGAGTATCTTAACGCTAAGGGAGAAAAAATCGGGGTATTGAAAGTAAGACTTTTCCGTCCTTTTAGTGTGAAAGATTTTGTTTCGGCGCTTCCCGCGACGGTGAGATCTATAGCTGTTTTGGACCGGACAAAAGAACCCGGAAGTTTGGGTGAGCCGTTGTACGAAGATGTGAGAACCGCCATAGGTGAAGCTATGGACGAGGGAACAACTGCTTTTAAGAAATATCCGGTGATCGTTGGAGGAAGGTATGGCTTAGGGTCATCCGAATTTACTCCGGCGATGATAAAAGGTGTGTTTGATAATCTTAAAGCGTCCAAGCCGAAGAACCATTTCACGGTAGGTATAAACGATGATGTAACGAACACAAGCCTAGAGTATGACGCGTCTTTCAGTTCTGAAAGTGATGAAACGTATAGAGCGATGTTTTACGGTCTTGGAGCGGACGGGACCGTGGGAGCAAACAAAAATTCTATCAAGATAATAGCGGAAAAAACCGAGAATAACGCTCAAGGGTATTTTGTATATGATTCGAAAAAGGCCGGAGCGGTTACTATTTCACATTTGAGGTTCGGAAAGAAGCCTCTGCGCAGTCCGTACCTGATAAATACGGCTAATTTTCTGGCATGTCACAACTTTTCGTTTCTTGAAAAATACGATATGCTAAAAAATATTAAAGACGGAGGGATTTTTCTGCTGACATCAATGTACGAAAAAGATAAGATATGGGATATTTTGCCGGTTAAAGTGCAAAAACAGATCATAGAAAAGAATCTTAGATTTTATGTTATAGATGCCGTAAAGATAGCGAAGGAAGTAGGTCTTGGCGGACGTATCAACGTGATAATGCAGACCGCTTTTTTTAAGATATCAGAGGTTATAGATGAAAAGGTGGCAATGGAAGCTGTTAAAGAGGCTATTAAGAAAACGTATGGTAAAAAAGGCGATAAGATCGTGGATATGAACGTAAAAGCGGTTGATATGGCGCTTAGCAGGATAGAAGAAGTAGATGTGCCTTCAAAACCTACGGCTGAAGAAAAAGAAATAAACACTATTTCCAATGATGCTCCCGCTTTTGTTAAAGAGACTATCGCGAAGATAATGAGAGGTGAGGGTGACCGGGTAAAGGTTTCTGAAATGCCGGATGACGGGACATGGGCGACCGCGACAACGCAGTATGAGAAGAGGAATATCGCTATGAACATTCCTGTATGGAATCCGGATACATGTATACAGTGCGGCAAATGTATGATGGTGTGTCCGCATGCGGTCATACGCGCGAAAAAGTATGACGAGGAATTATTGAAAGATGCTTCTGAAACATTTAAAAGCGCGCCTGTTAAACCCAAAGCTGTAGAGGGTACGGTCTATACTTTGCAGGTAGCGCCGGAAGATTGTACCGGATGCGGTGTGTGTGTGGAAAACTGTCCGATGAAAGCAAAAGGGGCGATTAAGATGGAGGCTCAGGGACCTTTAAGAGAAAAAGAGAGAGAAAATTTTAAATTTTTCTTAAATCTTCCGGAAACGGATCCTTCGACATACAACATCGGGGCAATGAATGGGATACAGTTTGTAAAACCTTTATTTGAGTTTTCCGGAGCTTGTGGCGGATGTGGAGAGACGGCTTATGTAAAATTGTTATCTCAGCTTTTTGGGGACAGGGTGTTGATCGCGAACGCGACAGGCTGTTCTTCAATATATGGCGGAAATCTTCCGACTACTCCGTATTGTGTTCGTGATGACGGACGTGGACCTTCATGGAACAACTCGTTGTTTGAAGATAACGCGGAGGTTGCCTATGGTATGCGTCTTACTGTGGATAAACATACTGAATTCGCGAAAGAATTAGCGGAAAAGATCATCACCGAAGGTGTCTGTGACGGGAAAATAATAACGCTTTTGAAAGAAATGCGGGCGGCTAAACAGGGTTCCCAAGAGGAGATAGAAGTGCAGCGCAAGCGGGTAGATGAGGTAAAAAAACTTCTGGAGAAATGTGAAGGTGCTGATTGTAAAGAGCTTATAACCGTTGTTGATTACTTTATTAAACGTTCAGTTTGGGGCCTTGGCGGGGATGGATGGGCTTATGACATAGGGTATGGCGGACTTGATCACGTGCTTGCTTCCGGGAGGAATGTGAATATTATGGTACTGGATACAGAAGTTTATTCCAACACCGGAGGGCAGGCCTCAAAGGCTACACCTATGGGAGCTGTCGCTAAATTCGCGGCCAGCGGAAAGCCTATAGGGAAAAAGGATCTGGGGCTTATGGCCATGAGTTACGGATACGTTTATGTGGCTAAAGTGGCGTTTGGAGCTAATCCTATGCAGGTGTTGAAAGCGTTTATTGAAGCGGAACAATATGATGGACCGTCGCTTGTTATGGCGTATTCTCATTGTATAGCTCATGGTATAAATATGACTACAGGGTATGATGAACAGAAAAAGGCGGTTGATTCAGGTCATTGGCCGCTTTTTAGATATAACCCGACGTTGGTTGAGGAAGGTAAAAACCCTCTGACTTTGGACAGCAAAGATCCTAGTATTAAACTTGAGGATTATGTGTATAACGAAAATCGGTATACAGTGCTAAAAAAATCCAATCCGGAAAGGGCGAAACAACTTCTCGAAGAAGCTCAAAAACAGGTTACGCAACATTATAGTATGTACAAATATCTTGCGGATAGAAATATTGATTAATGGGGACAGCGCCCTATTTTTATTCCTACAAAAAGTTAGACACTAACTTTGTTTTATTTTAATAAATAGGGCGCTGTCCCCATTAAGTTGGATAGGTGAATGTGGGAATGCTTTCTAGACCGAAATGGATACGAAATAAAGTTTTATGGTCCGGTAATGTTAATGAAATGAATGAGATATTGCGGGAGCGTAAACTTAAGACGGTATGTGTTGAAGCGGCGTGTCCTAATAGATATGAATGTTGGAGTAAAAGGCACGTTACTTTTATCATATTGGGCAATGTTTGCACGCGCGGATGTTTATTTTGTAACATTATGGACGGAGAAGCGAAAAGTCCTGATGTATCGGAACCTCAAAAAATAGCCGAAGCTGTTAAAGAGATCGGGGCGGGATATGTCGTTATAACGTCTGTTACCCGGGATGATCTCAAGGACGGCGGGGCTGATCATTTTGTGAAAACAGTTTCAGCTATCAAAACAATTTCCGTTGATACAACAATCGAACTTTTAATACCTGATCTTAACGCGGACAGAGATGATCTGGAAAAAATAGTTTTTTCAGGCGCGTCGATCATAGGACATAACATAGAAACGCCTGAGTGTTTGTATAAAGACATAAGACCTCACTCTGATTATAAAAAGTCATTAAATGTTTTGAGAATATTGAAAGAGATCAAACAGAAAAAAGGCGCGGATGTTTTTGTGAAGTCTTCTATGATGCTGGGTTTGGGTGAAGAAAATAATGACATTATAGAAGCGTTGGAGGACCTTAAGTCAGCAGGAGCAGATATTGTTTATTTGGGACAATATTTAGCTCCGACAGATAAACACTGGCCGGTAAAAAAATATTATACACCTGAAGAATTTGAGGGGTTCAAACAAAAAGCGGATGAAATAGGTTTTAAAAAAGTAGTCGCGGCACCGATGGTCAGAAGTTCATATAGAAGTTAGCTTTAAGGTTATGGGGCGAGAGTCTGGAACTGAAAAGGATTCATATAGATGAGTTTGATATCGTCTTGACAACTATATAATTTGGTTTATAATGAGGCTATGCGACCGACGAATGGCCTGCT
Organism: Candidatus Omnitrophota bacterium; assembly: GCA_023142805.1. GTDB lineage: Bacteria > Omnitrophota > Gorgyraeia > Tantalellales > Tantalellaceae > JAGLIU01. The sequence goes on from JAGLIU010000028.1 coordinate 3,973, forward strand.
GAATGTACGCGGGTAAGTGGAGTACCACAAGGGAGCATAAAGTAATAATCAAAAATCGCGCGTCTGGGTTTTTGTCTTCAATAATGTCTGTTCCTGAGTTTATGAAGGATAAGATTGATTTTTTAAGCGAATACAATATGATAAATGAAACCTGTTTGAAAAATACTCCTCTTTATTCCAGACATATAGGACTAGGAGCAAAAATTGTTCCGTTTTCGGGGTGGAATATGCCTCTTCAATATAGCGGTATAATTGAAGAACATTTGCAGACCAGGGATCAGGCTGGGCTTTTTGACATTTGTCATATGGGAGAGTTCATATTAAAGGGATCTCAAGCCGGAGAAGATCTGGAAAAACTTCTTACCTGTCGTATCGATAATTTACAAAAGGAAAGATGCCGTTATGGTTTTTTGCTTAATGGATCCGGAGGGATAATAGATGATCTTATAGTGTTCAAAGTGTCCGAAGAAGAATTCATGTTGGTAGTTAACGCGGGTACGACAGAAAAAGATAAAAAGTGGATACAGCAAAATATATCCGAGGATACGGTATTTAACGATATTTCGGATCGTACCGCTAAACTGGATATACAAGGACCGTTGGCCGAACAGATAATCTCTAAGGTAACAAAATGTGAAACGGTAAAACAACTTAAGAGGTTTTCTTTCAATTACGTTGAATGGAACAATATCAAAATACTTGTAAGTCGTACCGGATATACCGGCGAGAACGGATATGAGCTTTTTTGTTCCGCCGCGGATGCCCCGTTATTGTGGGACGCGATCTTAAAAGAGGATGGAGTAAAACCCGCAGGGTTGGGAGCGCGTGATACATTAAGAATGGAAATGGGGTATTCTTTATATGGCAATGATATAGATGATGATCATACTCCTTACGAGGCGAATTTAATGAGATTTGTCTATGAAGCAAAAAATTTTACAGGTAAACAAGCTGTTATAGATCAATCGGACAAGGGGAGTACCGATCTTCTTGCCGGTTTTATATGTGAAGGTAGAAGGAGCGCGCGTAAAGGTTTTTCTGTTATACGCGGAGATGATGTTTTAGGTGTGGTAACAAGCGGGGCTTTCAGTCCTTGTTTGAAAAAAGGCATAGGGTTATGTTATATCAATAAGAATTTTTCAGCGGAGAATACAGACATAACGCTTACAGACGGAAAAGTAGAGATAAACGCAAAGATCAAGTATCCGCCGATGTTTGAAAAATAACCGCGCGGTTTTTACCTGATATTTATAGTGATAGGATAAAATACGAATAGGAGGAGTTATGATGATGCCGGATGATCTAAAATATACGAAAGACCATGAATGGGTACGTATTGAGGGTAGTGAAGCGGTTTTAGGGATAACAGAGCACGCGCAGTCCGAGCTAGGGGATATAACTTTTATTGAGCTTCCTGAAACGGAGAAAGAAGTAAATCAATCCGATACTGTGGCGACGATAGAATCGGTAAAAGCCGCGAGTGATATATACGCTCCTTTGTCAGGAAAAATAGTCGGGGTGAATGAGCTGCTGAAAGATGCTCCGGAATCAATAAATCGATCACCATATAAAGATGGATGGATATGCCGTATAAATATCAAAAATCCTGAAGAACAAGACAACTTGATGAGCGCGGCAGAGTATGAAAAATTTTTACAAGGAGAATAACAAGTGAGTTATATCCCGCATGCGAAGTGTGATCAACAGAAAATGCTGGAAGAGATAGGTATCAGTTCCGGAAATATCGATGAACTTTTTTCCGGTATTCCGGAGGAACTTAGAGCGCTATCTTTTGATCTTCCGCAGGGAAGGTCGGAGTTTGAAGTCGAAAAATATATTAAAGGTCTGGCAAAGAAGAACGCTACGGATCTGGTACATTTTTTAGGCGGAGGATTTTACGATCACTATATTCCCGCGGCTGTGGATGCTATAGTTTCACGTCCGGAATTTTATACCGCGTACACACCTTATCAGCCGGAAGCCTCACAGGGGACGCTGCAGGCTACGTACGAATATCAAAGTTGTATATGTCGTTTGACCGGTATGGAAGCGTCAAACGCGTCGCTTTATGACGGAGGTACGGCTTTGTATGAAGCGGCTATGATGGCTTTACGCGCTACGGGGAGAAACAAGATCATAATGGACGGTGGAGTTAATCCTATATATCGTAAAATGATGTATTCTTATACAACTAACTTGTCGATAGAATTTGTAGAGACTCCTGTCTCACATGGACAAAGTGACAGAGACCGGATATATGAGTATCTTGATGATAAGACAGCGGCGGTTATCCTGCAAAACCCGAATTTTTTCGGGGCGATAGATGACCATGTGGATATAGCGGATAAATGTCATTCATATGGAGCGCTTCTTGTAGAAAGCGTGTATCCGATATCTTTAGGAATTTTGAAAACACCGCGTGAGATGGGCGCTGATATCACTACCGGTGAAGGGCAGAGTTTAGGGATACCCCTTTCTTTTGGCGGACCATATCTCGGTTTTATGGCCGTTAAAAAAGATCTGGTCCGAAAAATGCCGGGACGTATAGTTGGAGCGACAGTGGATATGAACGGAAAAAGGAGTTATGTTCTTACGTTGCAGACCAGAGAACAGCATATTCGAAGGGAAAAAGCCAATTCGAATATTTGTTCAAACGAAGCGTTATGCGCGTTACGCGCGTTAGTGTATATGACTATGATCGGAAAAGAAGGCATAAAAAAAGTCGCTCAATTATGTTTGGATAAAGCGGAATACGCTAAACAAAAACTTTCTGAAATAAAGGGAGTTGAAGTAAAAAGAAGTTCACCCACATTTAATGAGTTTATTGTACGTTTACCGAAAGATCCCAATATGGTTATAGGGAAACTAATAGACAAAGGTATAACTCCGGGATTTCCTTTGGGAAGATATTATGCTGATATGGAAGATTATATGCTTATAGCTGTTACCGAAAAAAGAACCAAGCAGGAAATAGTGGTATTTGCCGGAGCTTTAGAGGAGGCATTATGGGGCTGATCTTTGCTAAATCAAGACCCGGCAGGACGGGGGTAACTCTTCCGTTAAAAGATGTTCCTGTGGAATGTAAGTTAGATAAACGATATTTAAGGGGGAAAGACGCCGAGCTTCCTTCTGTTTCTGAGCCGGAAGTTGTAAGACATTTCACCAATTTATCAAAGATGAACTTTAGTGTGGATTCTAATTTTTATCCTCTGGGTTCATGTACGATGAAATATAATCCTAAGATAACGGAGAAAATAGCGGCTATGGAAGAATTTGTTTCACTGCATCCGTTAGCTCCTCAGCTTATACGCGGGGGCATGCTTACTCAAGGCGCGCTTGAGATAACAAGTAATCTTGAAAAAGTTTTATGTAAAATAACCGGAATGGACGAATTTACTACGCATCCCATGGCAGGCGCGCATGGAGAGCTTACGGGAGTGATGATCATAGCGGCCTATCATCGTAATAACGGCAACAGAAAAAAACATATATTGATCCCTGATTCCGGACATGGGACCAATCCGGCTTCCGCGGCTATCGCGGGGTACGACGTTATAACAATAAAGTCTGATAAAAACGGCGTAATGGATCTTGGAGAATTTAAAGAGAAACTTAATGAGGATACAGCGGCTGTTATGTTAACGTGTCCGAATACACTGGGAATATTCAATCCCGATATAAAAAAGATATCCGATTTGGCGCATAAGGCCGGCGCGCTTATGTATTATGATGGGGCTAACCTGAACGCCATTCTTGGAAAAGCCCGGCCAGGGGATCTTGGGTTCGATATTGTTCATCTCAACTTACATAAAACTTTTGCTACGCCGCATGGAGGGGGTGGACCCGGATCCGGACCGGTAGGGGTAAAAAAAGACCTGGAACCTTTTCTTCCGATCTCGAGGATCGTGAAGAGAAGCGATGGGACATTTACGTTGGATTATGATAAATCACTTTCGATAGGCTACATGTCACCGTTTTATGGAAATTTCGCGGTTATGCTCAAGGCGTATGCGTATATACTTCTTCTTGGCAGAGAAGGTCTTATCGAGGTAAGTGAGAACGCGGTTTTGAACGCGAATTATCTTAAGGTAAAATTGGAAGGTCATTATGACATTCCATATTCTGAAGTATGTTTCCATGAATTTGTGTTATCCGCGAGCAAACAGTTGAAAAAAGGAGTTAAAGCTATTGATATAGCGAAAGCTCTTATAGATGAGGGTATACATCCGCCGACTGTGTATTTTCCTTTAATAGTGAGAGAAGCTATGATGATAGAACCTACCGAAACGGAATCAAAGGAAACTTTGGATAAGTTTATTGACGTTATGATTGAATTGGCGTTGAAAGCCGAAGAAGATCCCGGTGTTTTTAAAAGTTTTCCAAGAAACGCTCCCGTATGTCGTCCCGATGAAGTCAAAGCGGTTAAGGATATGGATATAGCTGACGTGTAGGGTCAGGAAGCTGGGATTCAGGGTTGAAAATGCCGCTTGATCCATACTTCTTGATCCGGCGGCGCTACTGATATCACAATGAGACTTATAAATTACAAAACAAATAGTCCTGAAGAAAATATCGCGTTGGATGAACTGGTTCTTTTAAAAGCCGAAAACGGCGGGTTTGGAGAATCATTTCGTATTTGGGAGCCGAAGGAGTATTTCGTGGTATTAGGTCGAGCTTGTCAAGTGGAAGAGGATTGTTTAAAAGATAATTGCGACGCGGATAACGTGAGATTAATAAGACGTATATCGGGAGGGGGAACAATACTTCAGGGGCCGGGATGTATTAATTTTTCGATGGTATTGTCCTATGAAAGTAATGAGGCTTATAAGGGGATTAGATCTTCGTATCGATACATATTGGGTAATATATCGGAAGGATTTAAACACAATGGACACAAAATAGAGTTTTTTCCCGTATCCGATCTTGCTTTTCAGAAAAGAAAAATATCCGGTAACGCGCAGGCACGGAAACGTTCTTTTTTTTTGCATCACGGAACTTTTTTATACGGTTTTGATATTAATAAGATCTCAAGGTATCTTAAATATCCGTCTCGTGAACCGGAGTACAGAAAGAGACGTTCTCACGCGGAATTTCTCGTTAATGTTCCTGTGATCCCGGATAAACTTATAGAAATAATCAAAAACCCATTTCTCAAGAATGAAACTAAGACCGGGATATTGACAGATTCGGATCTAAAAACTTTAGAGGAATTGATCTTAAAAAAATATTCTAATAAAAAGTGGAATTTGGAAGGATCACTCCGATAGACCTTTAAAAATAATGAGTTCACCTTTTGTTCTAGCGGAAGAACTTAAAGAGCTTATTGTCACTTTGGTTTTGTTCGTGTTTACTGATCTGAAAAATACTCCTACTCGTGTTGTATCAGTTTGTTTCTCGATCCCCATGAAGACTATGTAACCTTTTCTTTTATTAGATTGGTAAACAGTAAGTTTATTTTTTTCCAGAACAGAGAGTGTCTTATCGAAAACATCGGCTGTGGAGAGATCGAAAGTTTTCGATACTCCATCCGACTTAGCACGTTCAAGGTCTTTTACGCCCATGCCTCCAAAAGCTTCAAGATCGGGCATTAATCCGGAACATCCCGAAAGTAGAGATAGAGTTAAGAAAATAGATACAGAAATTATTTTAAAGTGTTTCATACCGTAAAACCCTTTCATCATTGTAATAGCTAGATTATATAACCAATGTATTCCGGGGTCAAGCTACGTTTTGTTTATTGTGGTCTTTGTTTTTCCAGGCGTCTTTGATCAGAATGAGGGTTCTGTTAGTTTTTGAGTCCAGGATCCATTTCAATCCGCTTACCAGGGAGATGATAAGGAATTGGAAAAAATAATCTTGGATAAAAAAAGACAATATCATGGATAGCGAGGAAATGAAGAGCCATTTGTTTCTCGTGATTCTCTTGGTTAAGGAAAAAACGAACTCTTTGACGTTGCGGGAGGAGATGATGTCATAGGCTTCGCTTAAGAGTTTTCGGCATTTTTCGCATTCGGCAAGATGTTTTTCTATAACGTTTTTATGTTCTTCATTGAGTAGCGAGCTTAGGTATTTGCTTAACATTTCTTCTGACGGACAGATCCTATTCATTTTTTCCTCCTACTACTAGAGACACATTTTTCATGAAAATCCTTGCAAGTTTTTTTTAAGTTTTTTTCGTATACGGCTTATGATCGCCGAGACCGTACCTTCGGGGATGTTCATAATGTTACCAATATCCTTATGAGTTTTTCCGTTGTACAGGTTAAGTTTTAATATAAGTTTTTGTTTAGAGGATAATTCCGCAAGTTCTTTTTCCAAATTTACTTTAAATTCATTTTCTTCTAATATTTTGTCCAGATCTCTCGCGCCCGAAGGGAGCACATCTTTGTATTTCAGGGAATAGTCGTCGGGAGAAAGATACTTGTCCAGAGATAAGGTTTTTTGGTCTTCATTGAATACATTCTTTCTGCAATAATTAGACGTTGTATTGATCGATACTATGGCGAGCCATCCTTTTAAACAGCGAATATCATCTATTTTTGATAGTTTGTTCTTTTCCCAAATTGAGAGGAATACCTCTTGGGAGATGTCCTGTACAATATTTTTTGAAGAACGAACACCTAGTTTCTTGAGTTTATATTTTATACTTTTTAAAACCAGGGTTGAAGATGAAACAGCGAATTTTTCCCAGGCGGAACGATCTTTTTGAACGCATTTTTTTAATAATTCTTCAGTGATCATAATAGCGGATTTTACCATAACCTATTGTTAATAGGCAACTTTTTTTTAACTTTTCGTCAAAGATAGGTGTGGGTAACACATCGCGGGCACTTTTGGTGTGTCATCTCGCCTGTCCCGCTTGTCCCGAACGAAGTCGAGAGATCTACAACAAATTCTTTAAATTCTTCAAGGCAGTAACGATAATATTTAGGAGATGTACAGACAATGTAACATATTGTGGCTACTTCAAGGTTTACGTTTTTGAGCCGGGTACAAAAACGTAAACCCCGGAGAAAATATCAAAGAACTTGAATATGAAAGTGCTCGATCATCTTGACACTATTCTTTGTTACAAAAAGTTGGTATTTGTGTTATTGACGAGTATAATATAATAGAAATATAAGTCCGACCGAAAGAACTGATTATGGATAAAACATTGAGAGTATTGATAATAACCCAGGACAAAAAACTCAAGGATGTGTTAGAGTTTTGTTTTGACGGATGGGGATACGAGGTTTTTTTTGAAGACGCTCAAGATCCTAAAATATCTGGTATTATCAAAATATCCCCTGATATTGTGATCGTTGATGTCGCGGCGGAATCCGGATTTCGTTTTGAGATATGTGAATTATTAAAAAATGATTTTGTGACGACATATATTCCCGTAATAGTCCTTATCGACAAAAAACAACTGAGACATAGACTTTTGGATCTAAGGCAGGGTGTTGATGATTATTTAATTAAGCCTCCGGATCCTTTAGAACTTAAGATCCGTATAGAAATGGCGATTAAAAGATCGCGGCAGAACTTTTACGCGAATCCGCTTACCGGACTTTCCGGGGGGATCGTTATTGAGGAGTTGTTGAAGAAAAAAATAGAAGGTAAAGAACCATTTGTTGTGGGGCATGTTGATATCGATAATTTTAAATCGTTCAATGATAAATATGGGTATTTGAAGGGTGACAGGGTGATAATGCAGACGGCGCATATGCTCAGTACAGCGGTACGAAATTTAGGGAATAAAAATGATTTTGTAGGACATATAGGCGGTGATGATTTTATTATGATCACGACTCCGGAAAAGTATAATGATATTTGCAGGAATTTTATATGCATGTTTGATACTATCATTCCGTTTCATTATCATAAGGAGGATCGCGCGCGTGGCTATATCATAGCAAAGGACAGGACAAATAAGGTCCGGAAATTACCGATTATGAGTGTAACAGTGGCTTTGGTTATGAAAAATAACCGGAAAGAGCTGAATAGTGTAATAGAATTGAATGATAGGATCGCGGAGGTAAAACAATATCTTAAGAAGATCCCCGGGAGTAAATACCTGGCAGATAGAAGAATATTAGAGAAAAACGATCATTTGCAGGTTCAGGTGTTCAATAACGATGAATCGATAGAATCGAAATACAAACCATTAGGGCAGATATTAATAGAAAAGAATGTTGTTGATCCTGAAAAGCTTGATAAAGCGTTAGGATTACATTGGAAGCGGTGTGTGCCGCTTGGGGAAACATTAAAAGATCTGGGGTATATAACTGAGAACAGATTATCCGAAGCCCTTCTTTGTCAGGAAAACGCGTTAGCATGATCATGAAACGTAGTAGGTTTAAACTATTTCTTATCTTTTTTACGATCATAAATGTAATATTTTTTACAAATATGGCGTTTGCGGAGACCTGGTATGTTGTGAATCAATATAGTTATTTTACGGAAAGTGATGTCCAGCCGATTTTGAGGGCGGTTACCAAGGTGAATGATGAAGAAAGATGCGCTGAGATCATTGAAATGAAGAAACAGTCTTTAGCCGGGGCTGAATGGATAAACGCGTATTATGTGTCAGGAGAGGAATATGACAAAGCATTGGAGAAAGTATTTAGGGGCGAAGTTGTAATGGAAGCGTATATTTCTTATCTTGATCTTGGGGGGTATGAAACAATTGTAGATTTTATTGGAATACCTCAGGAAAATATCAACGTGCTTGCCGGAAGTGTCGCGGATCTATGCAAAAAAGATGGTATGTTTGATGTAAAAATAATATTTCCGAAAAAAAGCACAGAAAATAACAGAGCTTATGACGAAATACATAAAAAAAAGGGTATTGAAATAGGATCAACAAGGGATGAAGTAGAGGCGCTTCAGGGGAAGCCTGACAGTACTATCAATAATGTATGGTTTTACGGTAATGATATGGTTGTTTTTGATGTTTCAGAGAGAGTCCGTGATTACAGTAATTTTTCAGGCGGATTAAAAATAAAAGATGAGTGAGAAGATATAAGTGATCCCTTCCGATTATGTTTAATAAGCAAATATCCGATATGTTTTTACGTATAGCCGATGCGCTCGAAATTAAGGGCGAGAATGTCTTCAAGATCCGGGCGTACCGTACGGCAGGGCAGAATATAATGGGGCTTTCACGTCAGCTTTTAGAACTTTTTGAAGAAGATCCCGGAGAGATAGATAATATCGAGGGTATTGGTAAAGATCTTAAAGAAAAGATCATAGAACTTTTAATGACAGGTGGACTAAAGTATTATGAAGATCTTAGAGCGGAGTTTCCGGAGGGTTTTCTCGATATGTTGAAACTTTCGGGACTGGGACCGAAAAAACTTAAAAAATTGCATGAAAGACTTGGTATAGAGAATGTAGACGATCTGGAAAAATCCTGCCGACGCGGTGATCTTGAAAACCTTGAAGGTATGGGTGTTAAAACTCAAGAGAAATTTATTGAAGCTATAGGTTATTTTAGAGAACAGGTTGGCAGAATGCTTTTACCCGAAGCGGATAAGTGCGCGGACGAAGTTTTGAAATATTTATTAAGATCTAAATATTTCAAAAAAATAGAAAAAGCGGGAAGTCTACGTAGAGGGAAAGAGACGATAGGGGATTTAGATGTACTGGCTCAGGCCGGTGACAGGGAAAAAGCGATGGACTTTTTTGTGAAATATCCGGAAGTGAGAGAGGTTGTCGCGAAAGGACATACAAAATCAAGCGTTATATTAAAAAATGGGACGCAAATTGATCTGAGAATAGTTGAGTCGAAAAGTTTCGGCGCGGCGCTGGTCTATTTTACGGGATCAAAGGAACATAACGTGAAGATCCGGTCTATAGCGAAAAGAAAAGGTTATAAGCTGAATGAGTATGGTGTTTTTTTTGAATCCGGTGGAAAAGAAAAGTATATAGCCGGGAAGACGGAAAAGGATGTTTACGCGGCTATAGACTTGGAATGGATCCCGCCGGAGTTGCGTGAAAACCGGGGAG
>JAGLIU010000280.1 GCA_023142805.1 Candidatus Omnitrophota bacterium
CCAATGGATCACTCCGGGACATCGCGGGGATATGTGATCCTACCGGACGTATATTCGGTTTAATGCCGCATCCTGAGAGAAATATTTCGTATCTTCAACATCCAAACTGGCGCCGTTTAGAAAAAAAGGAAAAAGATCTCGGAATAGGAATAGAAATATTTAAGAACGGAGTGAATTTCGCGAGAAAAAATTTATAATATTTAGGAGGTAAAATTGATTGAGCAGAAGAACGAAAATGTTAAGAAGAAAAAGAATTTGAGTGATGAACTGTCTTCGGACGAACCTTGGCGGATATTCAGGATAATGAGTGAAGTTGTAGACGGTTTTGAAACTCTTAAAGGTGTAGGTAAGACTGTCAGTCTTTTTGGTTCCGCGGCTCTTCCCAGAGGGCATGAATATTATGATCTTGCCGCGGAAACTACGGCGCTTTTTGCTAAAGACGGGTATTCTTTGATAACCGGTGGTGGTAGCGGTGTAATGGAAGGCGCGAGTAAAGGCGCGCACGAAGTCGGGGGGAAAACGATCGGTCTTAATATAATTATCCCTTCAGGTCAGACCGTGAATCAATATACCACAGTGCCCATGGAATTTAGATACTTTTTTGTGCGTAAATTGATGTTTGTTAAATATTCTAACGCGCTCCTGGTTTTTCCGGGCGGGTTCGGCACGTTGGACGAGTTTTTTGAGGCGTTAACACTTATTCAAACAGAGAAAATAGACCCGCTTCCGATAGTTCTCGTGGGAACAAAATACTGGAAAGACATGATGAGCTGGATAAAGGGAACTCTTCTTAAAGAAGGGGCCATTGAAGAAAAAGATATGGAACTTTTTACTGTACTGGACGAGCCTAAAGAAATTTTGGATTATGTTAACAAATTCTTAAAAAAAAAGGAGGAAAATAAATGACGGATACAGTTGATAAAAGAGAATTTCTGCGAATAGATCATGGGGCTTTACTAAATCTGAAGGTTCTTAAAGGCGAAAAGCTTCGTATGAAAGAAAATACAGTAGGCCGCAATATTTCCGCTTGCGGACTTTTATTTAGGATAAACGGAGAAGATTCGATCCCCGCGCTATCGAGTGTCGTATGGGTAGAACTTGACGCGAAGATGCTGAACATATGTTTGGAGATTGAAAAAGATCTTATAGTACATAATGGCGGGATTTTTGGACGTGTTGTAAGGATCGCGGAAGGCGATCCCGGACAGACTTATGATATCGGTGTATGTTTTTTAAGACGTAAAAACATGAAAGAAGAAGATGTACAGGCATTAATAAGAGCCTGATCTTTTATCATTCCTTTTGAAAGGAGCAAGATGGAGACATTGAAGAATTTTTTTATCGGTGTGGTTGTAATTGTCTTGTCACTGATCATTTTCGGTATAGTGGTTTTAACTTGGCCTTTTCTAGTAGGAATAAGTTCTTTGATATTATCGGTTTTTGCCGCGGTACTTTTTCTTGTTTTTATTTTTTATGTTATTGTTCTTGTCGGACATCTTATCCGGCAGATGATGAAAAAGAGCCAAAGCTGAAAGGTTGGTCACTGAAGCCATGGACGCGGATAAATATAATAAAAACATGGAAGAAAGACAGAAAAAATTTGAGGCCATTTGCGTCAGATGCGGGGAATGTTGTGGTTCTGAGGACGATCCTTGTGAGAATCTTGTTAAAAAAAATGATGGAACCTGTTTTTGTTCCGATTATGAGTCCAGATTAGGTCCGAGAAAAACTATTTCCGGTTTTTCATTTAACTGTGTTCCGATCCAGGAACACATACATAATGATACTCTTAGGCAGAATTGTGGGTATAGAGTCCGCAATTAAGAGTGTGAACCAATGTACACGAAGAAGGGATAGATCATGAAAAACAAAGTATCTGTGATCGGTGGCGGGAACGTTGGTGCTACTGTGGCTCAATATATAGCCGAAATGGAACTTGCTGATGTTGTAATGGTGGATATTGCCGAAGGGCTTGTTAAGGGAAAGTCTCTGGATCTTCTCGAAGCCGGTCCTGTTAGGGGTTTTGACAGTATCGCATCCGGAAGCGGTGATTATGCCGCTACCGCGGATTCGGATATTATAGTTATTACGGCCGGTCTCGCGAGAAAACCCGGCATGAGCAGAGAGGATCTTTTGCTGAAAAATTCGGAGATAATTAAAGACATTACGGCGAAAGTGGTTAAAGAATCCCCTGATAGCATTATTATTATGGTTACAAATCCTTTGGATATTATGACTCACCTGGCATTGAAAGTAAGCGGATTTAACCCAAAAAGAGTATTGGGTATGGCCGGTGTTTTGGACGCGGCAAGATTTAGAGCGTTTGTAGCCAGAGAACTGGGTGTATCCGTCAAGGACACGCAAGCTCTGGTTTTGGGTGGTCATGGCGATTCTATGGTACCCCTAACCAGATATTGCACGGTCTCAGGCATTCCTATCACGGAACTTCTTCCAAAGGAGAAGATAGAAGCGATCGTCGAAAGAACCCGAAAGGCCGGAGGGGAAATAGTTTCGTATCTTAAAACAGGAAGCGCGTATTATTCTCCGGCAGCTTCAGCGACAGAAATGGTTAAAGCGATACTTAAGGATACAAAACGTGTAATGCCGTGTGCTGTTTATCTAAACGGTGAATACGGTTTGAACGATGTCTATATAGGAGTTCCTGTCATCCTGGGTGCGGAAGGAGTGGAAAAAATACTGGAAGTAAAATTGACTGAAGAGGAAAAAACCGCGTTACAAACTTCATCCGCGGATGTCAAAAAGAACATGGAAAAATTATGTTTATAGATCAAACAATGGAAGATCGCGCGGACCAACAGTTTTCCTCTCTTAGCGGCCTCGTCCGAGATGACAAAATATAAATTATTGTATAAAAATATTCGGGGACACAAGGCGGTGCTGAATACTAAATAAATGCGTAATTTAACAAAAACCGGATCAAAAATAAATTCCAAGATCGGAAAAGCCATACATGATTATAAGCTTATTAATGAGGGCGATAGGATCCTTATAGCTGTTTCCGGAGGTAAAGACAGTATTACGCTGCTGCATTTTTTAAAGAACATCCAATCCTGGGCACCGGTGAAATTTGATCTTAGCGCGATACATATACAGACGGATCTAAGTTGTGGTGGACGTGTTCACAAAGATTTTTTATCAAAGATGTTCGAAAACCTGGACATAGGGTGTACGGTCAAGAATATCAAGGTTCTTGATGAGAAAGGCAAAACTTCGTGTTTCTGGTGTGCCTGGAACAGGCGCAAGACTATATTTAAGTTTGCTGAAGAAACAAAGTGCAATAAAATAGCTTTAGGTCATCACAAAGATGATATCGCGGAAACGATCTTGATGAATTTATTGTACAAAGGCGAAATATCGGCTATGAATCCAAGGCAGGAGCTTTTTGACGGAAAACTTACAATTGTACGGCCTTTATGTTATGTTGAAGAGGATATGATAATAAAATTCGCTAAAGAAAATGGATTTCGGGAACAATTGTTTAAATGTCCGTATGGAAAGACGTCTCAAAGAAAGTATATAAAAGACTTTATTCGCGAAACAGAACAAAAACTTCCGGGAGTAAACATAAAAACAAATATATTTAATGGTCCGATGAGAATAAAGGAAGAATATATAAATCTTAAAATGGAAAAATAGCGTGTACCCTGTAACACAAATCATAGACTCGGTGTTTTAAAAAAGGATAAGAAATATTATGGAAGTAGATTTTGGAAGAAAATTTATAGGGCGCTTCGCGATAGGGGAAGATTTACTTGGTACCCTTACTCAATTTTGTGAAGAAAAGGCCATAAAATTGGGAGAGTTCGCTATTATAGGGGCTGTAAAGCACGCAAAAATGGGATACTATTTACAGAACGAACAAAAATATATTGATTGTGTTGATTTAAAAAAGACATTGGAGATTACTGCCTGTCTCGGCAACATTTCTCTTATGAATGGTAAAATATTCGTTCATGCGCATATAACGTTAGCGGATCATGATGGGAAATGCTATGGAGGACATCTTATGCCCGGAACAGAAATTTTCGCCGCGGAATACCATATTAAAGAACTTCTGGGTGTGGAGCTTAAAAGAGAACGCGATCCTGAAACAGGACTTTTTTTGTGGAAAAATAAAGGGTAACACACAAAATTTGACAGTTTCAGTTTGAGAGTAAACGGGGGGTGTTTCTTTGGTCTTTATCCGGACCGGACAATGTAAAAAGGGGGAATAATGCTATTTGGATTATTTGGCAAGAAAAAAGAGGAGATCTTGATAGGTGAGGTGATCCATTATTTCCGCAAGATCAAAGTAGCGGTTATTAAGGTAAAAAAGGATAAATTGGTTATAGGCGATGTTATAAGATTTCGAGGCCATTCAACTGATTATAAACAAAAGATCCAATCCATGGAAGTAACCCACAAACCTGTTGAAAGTGTTTCAAAAGGCAAAGAAGCAGCCATAAAGGTAAAATCCAAAACCAGAACCGGAACAAAAGTATTTATTATAAGATAACCCCCACATCCCAAATGTTACATTTTCTTGCCAGGCAAGAAAATGTAACATTTGGGAATAGAGGAACTTTGAAGAGGGAGTGAATAAATGACGAAAGATCGACCTAAGGCCAAAGTGGATGGCAAAGAGATCCCCATAGAAATAATCGAAGAAGGACAAGAAAGGATTCGGGGGGAAGAACCCGGTGCAAATACAACAATG
>JAGLIU010000281.1 GCA_023142805.1 Candidatus Omnitrophota bacterium
TACTCCAGATTCCTCGACTCCGCTCGGAATGACAGTATTAGAGCCTTCCCACTTTCGCCCCTTAATCCTTTAGCCCTTAGCCTTTTACCTTTAGCCTCTACCCCTTTTACTCCCATCAGCGCACCCTGTTGACGCTCTATTCCCTTACAACACTTCCTGAAGATACGCCCCGGTATAGGAGACTTTATCTTGAACCACTTCTTCAGGCGTTCCACAGACAACAAGTTCGCCTCCGAGGTCTCCGCCTTCGGGTCCGAGATCAATGATATGATCGGCGGATTTAATAACATCCAAGTTATGCTCGATAACCAGCACAGTATTACCCGCGTCAGCCAACCGATGCAGAACCTCCAGCAATTTATGTATATCAGAAAAATGAAGACCTGTGGTAGGTTCATCGAGAATATATAAAGTCTTTCCGGTCGCGGTTTTTGAAAGTTCCGCGGCCAATTTTACTCTTTGAGCTTCACCTCCGGACAGTGTCGTCGCGGGTTGACCCAACCGTACGTAACCTAACCCCACATCATGCAATGTACGCAACTTACTCCTGATAGCCGGAATGTTCTCAAAAAAACCTAGAGCCTCTTCTATACTCATTTCAAGCACTTCCGAAATATTATGTCCTTTGTATCGCACTTCAAGTGTCTGATCATTAAACCTTTTACCGTTACATGTACGGCAAGTCACGTACACATCAGGCAGAAAATGCATCTCTATCTTTTTCACCCCGCCACCCTGACAAGATTCACACCTGCCGCCTTTCACATTAAAACTAAATCTACCGGGCATATACCCCCGCATTCGTGATTCCAGAATACCGCTGAACAATTTTCTTACAAGATCAAACACCCCCGTATATGTAACAGGATTTGACCTCGGAGTCCTTCCTATGGGAGACTGGTCTATCACAATAACTTTGTCTATATATTTCATCCCTTTGATGCTTTTATGTTTGCCCGGCTTAACTTTTGATCTATAAAGTTTCCGGGACAAACTCCTATACAATATTTCATCGACAAGCGTACTTTTCCCGGACCCGGAAACACCGGTCACACAATTAAACACTCCGAGAGGCACCCTCACATCAATATTTTTTAAATTATGTTCTTCGGCGCCTATGATCTCTAAACATCTATTTTTTTTATACACCCGCCGTTTTGCCGGCACTTCTATTTTAAGATCTCCACGTAAATATTTTCCGGTAAGCGAACCTTTGTTTTTCAAAACATCCTTAAGAGTTCCTTCAACCACCACTTTTCCTCCATGCTCTCCGGCCCCGGGTCCAAGGTCGATAATATGATCGGCTTTCCTGATAGTCGCCTCATCATGCTCAACAACAACAAGCGTATTCCCTAACTCTTTAAGCGCCATCAATGTATCAAGAAGCTTACTGTTATCTTTCTGATGAAGTCCTATACTCGGCTCGTCCAAGACATATAAAACCCCTACAAGAGCCGATCCTATCTGCGTAGCAAGCCGTATCCTCTGATCCTCCCCCCCAGAAAGGGTATTACTCTTTCTGTCTAAAGTAAGATAACCCAACCCAACATTCAGCATAAATTCCAACCGTGCTTTTATCTCCTTAACAGCACCTTCAGAGATCTTTTCCCTCATTTTATCCAGCTTAAGTTGTGAAAAATAAACACATACTTCTTTTATCGACATAGCACATATATTCGCGATGTTCCTACCTCCGATAAAAACATTCCGAGATTCTTTCCTCAAACGTTCACCATTACATTCAGGACACGGCTGAACCGACATAAACCCGCTTATCATTTCTTTTATAAAATCACTGTCAGAATCTCGAAACCGCCTTTCCATACCGGGAATAATACCCTCAAACCCTGATTCGGGGTCACCTTGAAGCACGATTTTTTTCTGCGATCTGGTAAGCTTAGAAAACGGTGTTTCAAAATCAAACCCGTGGTATCTCGCGAGCCTGCGGATCTGCCTGCGGTAATACAACACTATCCCTTTCCCTCCGCGTTTCCATGGAACTACAGCCCTGATAAGCGGCTCAGATTTGTCAGGCACAACAAGTCCCATATCGATCTCCATCTTATTCCCCAACCCATGACAATCAGGACACGCGCCATATGGACTATTGAACGAAAACATCCTTGGCGAAAACTCTGGCAGACTCAAATCACACTTCGGACAACAATACTTCTGACTGAACATAACTCTCTTCCCTGATTTCACTTCCTCAATTACCACAAGACCATCAGATTCGCCAAGCGCAACATCCACAGACTCGGTTATCCTCTCCTTCAGATCACAATCAACTACAACACGATCAACAATTACCTCAATATCATGCTTCTTATTCTTATCAAGATCAAACTCTTTCTCAACATCTGCAATCTTCCCATCAACCCTTACCCTGAGAAATCCTTTTTTGGAAAGATCTTTCATCAGATTACAAAATTCCCCTTTCTTCCCGCGCACCACAGGAGAGAGTATCATAATACTGACATCACTCTCTAATTTGTAAATCTTATCAACAATCTCTTTCCTGCTCTGTCTACATATCTCTATCCCGCAATCCGGACAATGTGGATGTCCAATCCTTGCAAAAAGCAGTCTCAGATAATCATAGATCTCAGTAACAGTCCCGACAGTTGAGCGCGGATTCCTTGAAGATGACTTCTGATCGATTGATATAGAAGGAGATAACCCATCTATAGAATCCACATCTGGTTTGCTCATTAGCCCAAGAAACTGCCGCGCATATGACGAAAGAGATTCAACATAACGCCTCTGCCCTTCAGCATAGATTGTATCAAAAGCAAGAGAAGATTT
>JAGLIU010000282.1 GCA_023142805.1 Candidatus Omnitrophota bacterium
AGAAATAGTTTCCTTTTTGATCCTATTTTGGCGAGCGTTGTTATTCTTCCAAGTGATATTTCTAGTATCTTTTAGTTGTATAAAACATATATCCCCTGTAATCTCACTCTTATTATTAATCATTTCAACATAAGCATCAATGCCGTAATCTCTTTCAGATACATTCCGTATTATCCATTTATTTGAAACTTTTTGTTGAAATATTTTCCAAGAAATTGTTTCTTGAATATGTGAGGTTGCTCTTTTTGGGAAATTCATACTATATCCTTTCTTGTTCTATTTTTATTGTATATCTTTACAAAAAAAACTTCAAGTAAAGGAAAATAGTAATCGTATAAGAGATTATTTAAGTATCTCATATTTCCCCGAAGGATAAAAGGCTACTTCTGAGGTACCGGGGAATCTCTCCCCTCCGGGATAATTGCTTTGCCAGTCCATATTTAGCCAATATCGGCCTTGTTTATCCATGCGATAATCCATTTTGTAGCTTGTTGGGACGGGTTTCCCAAGACGGTTTTTATAGTAGGCATCCATATCCACGATCTTTTGAAGAATATTTTTTACATCTTGTATGTTTTTTGAAATATATACCTCACAGTAAGCATGTCCACTTGTACTGTTCCTTGAAAAAATTACCCGAGTAGTGCCTCCGATAGATTCTATTAGAGAAGACATAAGTATAGCAAAATCATCACAATCACCGCCATTTAACTTGATAGATTCGGAAGTAGAGGCAAGATATTCATGTCCTCTCGGGTCATTAAAATATCGCCAGTTTTCTTTCAAGGCATACCAAATGACACATATTTGAGCGTAATTGTAATTCCCGGGAAATTGTGTTGCCAGTTTTCCGGCTAAGTTCCTTACCTCGGGGTCTGTAGGGGTAATTGCCTTGCTTATCTTTTGGCTCCGGTCATAATATTCACCAGAAACAATATTTCCCTGGTTTTTTGAAGGTACTACCAGGGGTTCTATTTTTACTTTAGCAAGTTCAAGGGGGTTCGCCTTTGGAGGTTCTTGTTTGTTTGCTTCAAGAGCTGTTTCAAGGACGGATAATGTGGTTTTGAGTAATGCTCCTAAAAACTCACCAAATTCATCCTTTTTAGCGGTTTTTTCTTCTACTATAGGCTTTTCCTCTGGGGTTATCTCTTGTGTCGGCTCGGGCTGATATACCCCCAGCAGAGAATACAACGTATTACTCACATTTTGCATAAATTCCTGCCCGGTAGTTTCCCTTTGAGACCAGGCTTTTTGAGAAGACAAACTGGATATTATTATAAATACGGGCATTATGAAAAATATTAGTCTTTTCATGCCTATATTGTATAACCTTATGTGTAAGGTGTCCACCGCTTTTATACTGTGTTACTTTATCCTTAATATGAAAGAAGATATTAAGGTCAAATTTGCGAAACACCTGAAAAAGTTGCGGGAGGAAAGAGGGTTAACTCAGCAACAACTCGCCGAACTATCTAACCTTGAGTATAAACATATCCAGAGAATGGAAAGCAAAAAGCCTTGTGATGTCAAATTGAGCACATTGGAGAAGTTGGCGAAGGCTTTCTGTTTGACTTTAGAAAATTTTTTTAGCAAAATCGATTTATAATATCCTTATTTCTACCTTTAAGAAACTATAAAAGGGTTGCATCCAAGTATCCTTTTAATTCTTGAGAGACATCCTCATATTGTTTTTTTTGCAATAGGCTTAATTCATTTTTCAATTCTACAAGTTTTCCCTCAAAAGACACATCACACAAATTTCCTACAGCCAAAATTAGTTGCGCCTCATTCGGTTTTTTATCTTTAATAAATTCTAACATTTTGGGTAATCTTATGTTATCTTGACCTTGTTGATTAGGAGTGTCTATAACAACCGGACATTGTGGAGTTGACGAAAATTCTTTCATAATATTTAATATGGAATAAAAATATGCCAAAAGAGCACGGGGCAAGTCACTACCACTTTCATTAATATTTGCATCAATTCGTTTGTAATCTTTTTCTTTGAGATTTTTAACATCAAGCTTATATAAGTTAGATTTCATTTGTTCAAAATAAGCTTTTTGTATTTTTGTTTTCCTTGAGGACTTGTTGTATTCTTGTAATTGCTTTGAAAGTTCTTCTACTTTTTGTTCTTGTTGCCCTTTTTGTTTATATTTTTCTTGAAGTTGATCTTCTACAATATTATTTAATTCCCTTTTCCCTTCTTGTTGCAATAAATGTTTGAGTTTCACCTGTCCTTTTTTTACTTGTAGTTTTTCTTCAATATTTGTTATCTCTTTCATGTTTTTATTATATTTTATCTTTTCTTTAGATATCTTATCATTAACTTCTTCTTTTTCTCTCTCCAACTGTTGGAGCAATTCATAGCATCTATTTTCATCTTGCGCTATAGAAAATCTTTCTTTAAAAGCATTGGAATATTCTGCGCCACACATTGGGCAATCTATTGTTTCCTGGGGGATATTCTTTGTTGCGAAATTAAAGTCCTCTTTCAGTTCATGCAAAGTATGTTTTGTTATATTAATTTGGGATTCCAATACAATTTTTTCATTATTAAAAGTTATCAAGTTGAGTTTCAGCTCATCTTCTTTTCTTTTTAGCTCACAACAAATGTTTAAAAGTTCATCTATTTCCTTTTTAAAAGCTTCAATGTCAATATTGAAGTCAGTTTCAACAAATCTTTCTTTGAACTTTTTTATAATGTTCTGGTTTATTTTTATTTCTGCAACGTTTTCCGCAAGAGAGTTAATCCCTTCTTGTTTTTTTGCGACCAGCTTGTAGAATTCATTAGGCTTGATTCCAGTATGATAGTTTACTAGATGTGTCCTCCAGTTAGAAAATTGCGCAAGATTGTCAAAAGAGTTCCAATTTTTTGACCACCCCTTGTCTTGATCTATATAAAATGGTAGAAAAAAATATGATGGTGTAAGTGGCGCTGAAACTTGTTGTCTATTCATTAATTGTATTTTAAAATCAAAAAAACCAGAGAAATACGGTGCAAGTTCATTCGTAACGCTAAGAAATTTTTTTATTAACACCTCATCGCGATCAAAAAGCGCATAAGTGCTTCCATTTCGTAAGATTGAATACTCATTATTGTCTAAATTAAACTTTAGCA
>JAGLIU010000283.1 GCA_023142805.1 Candidatus Omnitrophota bacterium
CAGATGTCTGTCTCAAATTCAGAAAGCATAATTTTTTTCCATAAGACCTTTGGGGTAAAAAGATTTGTCTTAGCGCGCGAGTGTTCCCTGGAAGACATCAAGACTATCCAGAAAGACCTGAAGAAAATATTGGGCGCCAGATCAAGTGATATAGAAATCGAAGTATTCGCCCATGGCGCGATGTGTGTATCGATAAGCGGGAGATGTTTTATGTCGGAATATAGCTTTGGACGTTCTGCCAACCGGGGAGAATGTATCCAGCCGTGCCGGCGTGAATATCTGGTGAAAGACAAAGACGATGGAAGCGAATTTATCTTGGGAGAAGATTATGTGATGAGCCCTAAAGACATATGCACCCTTCCCTTTATCGAAAAGCTTATAGAGGCAGAAGTCTCCAGTTTTAAGATAGAAGGCAGGGACAGAAGTCCTGAGTATGTTGGTACGGTCACATCTTGTTATAGAAAAGCAGTCGATCATTATTTCCAGAACAGAAGAAAAAAAGATTTTGCCAAAGGCTTCAAGGAGCTTAAGAAAGAGCTCCTCAAGGATGTGGAGAGAGTATACAACCGTGGTTTTTCCTCGGGATTTTTTCTGGGAAGGCCCATAGGTGAATGGACAAAGATATGCGGAAGCCAGGCTTCTACAAGAAAAGAATATCTAGGCCTAATCAAAAATTATTATAAAAGATTGAAAGTAGCCGAGGTAAAACTTCAAACAGGCGAGCTAAAAAAAGGTGACGAGATAATGTTTCAAGGCCCTACAACTGGAGTAGTATCTCAGACGGCCGGGTCAATGGAAATAGAACATAAAAAAGTAGATGCAGCAGAAAAAGGATCTTTAATAGCTATAAAAACAGAAAAACCCCTCAGACGTAACGACAAGCTTTATATAGTTAGAAAAAGATAAAAAGAATGCTGGAAAGGCAGGGAATTTCCATTAAACTGCTCCTTTACCTTGGAGCTGCCCCTTAAACACCCTTCCCCACTACTCAATTATCAACCAAAACGCCTATCCCTATTCATTTCACCATTCGACCATCAATAAGTGACTTAAAATACCCTGGCACTTTTGTTTTAAAGGTGAGCTTTTCTTTCGTGTGAGGGTGTACTATTGATATAGACGCCGCGTGAAGCGCTAGTCTCTTGATATCTTTTTCCGCTCTTCCATACTTTTTATCTCCGACTACCGGATGCCCTTGCTCCGACAAATGAACCCGTATCTGGTTTTTCTTTCCCGTCAGCAGATCTATTTTAATTAGACTGAAATCTTTCGATTCTTTCAAGACTTTGTACCCGGTCCTGGCTAATTTCCCTTTTTTGGGATCTGAAACAGAATACATTTTATGAACACTGTTTTCCGCGATATACGAAGTAAATACACCTGTTTTCTCGCCTAAAACTCCATTTACTACGGCATAATATATTTTTGTAAATCTGTGCCACTCATCCTGTAGGAACCTCTTGGCTTGTTCACTTTTAGCGAAAACAAGAACACCCGAAGTGTCTTTATC